>JBOFEN010000085.1:0-72123 GCA_051648105.1 Bacteroidales bacterium | reverse complement strand
CCAATGGATTTTATCTTAAAAACAGTCTAATATTTGGATTCTTTCTATCAAAAAAAGCATCTACTCGACTATTCATTAATAATTATGTAAACAACAGACATCGCAACTGTTAACATGAGTGGATGTAGA
The DNA here is from genome assembly GCA_051648105.1 of Bacteroidales bacterium. Lineage (GTDB taxonomy): Bacteria > Bacteroidota > Bacteroidia > Bacteroidales > UBA7332 > UBA7332. Next base: position 71,994 of record JBOFEN010000085.1, on the reverse strand, counting down.
TAGAAAAAACGAATATTTTTCTCACTGAGTTTGAAATTTGTACCCCCTAAAGCAATTTTACAAAATAGTTAACTCAACATATTTAACTATACTATCACAGTAGTTGAATATTGAAACAACTAAGATTAGTGTATAAAACAATAGGGCTCTCCAAAATAAATTGGAGAGCCCTACAATATGTATTATCCGTTTGGATTAATACCCGCGAATAGCTTCGATACCTGGAAGAACACGTCCTTCGATAAACTCAAGAAGTGCACCACCACCAGTTGAGATATAGCTCACTTTGTCTGCATAACCAAACTGGTTGATACAAGCAACTGAGTCACCACCACCGATAAGTGAGAAAGCTCCGTTTTGAGTAGACTGAGCGATAGCCTCAGCTACAGCTTTTGATCCAGCTGCAAACTTCTCAAATTCGAATACTCCAGCAGGACCATTCCATAGGATTGTTTTTGAAGCAAGGATAACAGACTTAACAGCCTCGATAGAATCAGGACCCATATCTAGACCCAACCATCCTTCAGGAACATTCTTATCTGAACAGATCTGAGTGTTTGCATCAGCAGCAAACTTATCAGCAGCTACACAGTCAGTTGGCAACAATAGGTTTACACCATTTGCTTTAGCTTTAGCCATGATAGTTCTAGCCAAATCCAACATTTCATCCTCACAAAGAGAAGAACCGATGTTTCCGCCCATTGCTTTAGAGAATGTAAATGCCATACCACCAGCAATGATAAGGTTATCTACTTTATCCAATAGGTTCTCTATGATAGTAATTTTTGACGATACTTTAGCACCACCGATGATAGCAGTAACAGGCTTCTGAGCTGTTTTCAATACTTTCTCAACAGCATCAACCTCATTCTGCATCAAGAAACCAAACATTTTGTTTTCAGCAGCGAAGTGAGCAGCGATCAAAGCAGTAGAAGCGTGAGCGCGGTGAGCAGTACCAAATGCATCGTTTACATAACAATCTGCATATGAAGCCAATTTAGCAGTGAATGCTTTTTGGCTCTCTTTCACCAATTTCTTAGCTTCAGCTTTCTCTTCGCTAGATGCATCTTCAGCTAAACCGCGAGGCTTGCCTTCTTCTTCTGCATAAAAACGAAGGTTTTCCAATACCAACACTTCACCTGGTTTCAAAGCAGCTGATTTTTCAGCAGCTTCAGCACCCATGCAGTCATTAGCAAATTGAACCTGAACACCCAATAGTTCTGACACGTGAGCCAAGATATGTTTTAGTGAGAACTTATCTTCTGGACCTTTTTTTGGACGACCCAAGTGAGAACCAATAATTATACTTCCTCCGTCTGCCAAGATTTTCTTAAGCGTAGGCAACGCAGCGCGAATACGCGTATCATCCGTAATTTTGAAATCTGCGTTCAATGGAACGTTGAAGTCCACTCGAACGAATGCCTTCTTGCCGGCAAAATTGAATTGGCTAATTGTTTGCATATAAATTCAGTGTTTAGAATGAATAAGTAAAATGTGACATATAGACACTTTACACCCACAAAATTAAAACTATTTTTTGGAATAACACATATGTATAAGAACAAATAAAGCCCCCCTTAGAAAGGGAGGCTTTATCAATAATTTGGTCTTTTCTTAACTTAGATTTTAACGTCACTTCTCAGAACGAGGAGGGCGTGGTGTCAACACCTTTCTTGACAGTTTGAATTTACCTGTCTTCTTATCTACATCCAACAATTTTACTTGTAGTTCGTCTCCTTCTTTCAAACCAGAGTGATCCATTGTCTCAAGACGCTCCCATGAAATTTCTGAGATATGAAGTAATCCCTCTTTTCCTGGCATGAACTCAACGAATGCACCAAACTCCTTGATAGATTTAACTCTAGAGTCGTATACCTCGCCAATCTCTGGTTGTGCTACAATAGCACGTATTTTAGTTAGAGCCATGTTCATTGCATCGCCATTATTTGCAGAGATCTCACAACGACCCATGCCGTCAACCTCTTCAATAGTAACTACTGCACCTGACTCCTCTTGAATACCTTGAATAATTTTTCCACCAGGTCCGATAACTGCACCGATCAACTCCTTAGGAATCATCACAACCTCAACACGAGGAGCATGTGACTTAACCTCTTCGCGTGGAGTCTCCATACATTCTGTTATCTTATCTAGAATATGCAAACGACCATCACGAGCTTGATTCAATGCTGTCTCAAGAATCTCGTATGACAAACCGTCTACTTTAATATCCATCTGAGTTGCTGTAATACCATCTTTAGTACCAGTAACTTTAAAGTCCATATCACCCAAGTGATCTTCATCACCTAAGATATCAGAAAGAACAGCAAACTTAGTGTTGCCTTTGTCTGTGATCAATCCCATTGCGATACCAGAAACTGGCTTCTGAATCTGAACACCAGCATCCATCAAAGCCAATGTACCTGCACACACTGTTGCCATAGATGAAGATCCATTTGACTCAAGGATGTCAGAAACAATACGAACAGTGTATGGACAGTTAGCAGGGATCATTGGTTTCAAGGCACGGAATGCCAAGTTACCATGTCCAATTTCACGACGACCTACACCACGGCTAGGACGAGCTTCACCTGTTGAGAATGGAGGGAAGTTGTAGTGCAACAAGAATCTCTCTTTCGAACGAAGAAGAGCCTCGTCAACTAGTTTCTCATCCATTTTTGACCCCAAAGTAACTGAAGTCAAAGACTGAGTCTCACCACGTGTAAATAGAGCCGAACCGTGAGGTCCTGGTAGGTAACCAGTCTCACACCAGATCTGGCGGATCTCAGTTGTCTTACGACCATCAAGACGTTTTCCTTCATCAAGGATTGAGCGGCGCATAGCCTCCTTCTCAACATCATGATAGTAACGAGCAATAAGAGCTTTCACTTCAGCGTAAGCCTCTTCACCCTTCTCTGCTTTATAAGCCTCTACAAACTCTGCAACAACAGCTTGGAAAGCGTCACCACGAGCATGTTTATCATTATTACAAGAGCTAGCTACTGCGTATGCTTTGTCATAACAAGCATCCCATACAGCTTTGCGAACCTCTTCGTTGTTTTCTTCGTGACAGTAAGTACGCTTAACTGTAGAGCCAACCATCTCAGCCAACTCGATTTGAGCCTGACATTGAACTCTAATAGCGTCGTGAGCAAATTTCATAGCGCTCAAAAGATCCGCCTCTGAAACCTCCTTCATCTCACCCTCAACCATCATAATGTTGTCCATTGTAGCAGCTACAACAACATCCATATCAGCAGTAGCCAACTCAGCAAAAGTTGGGTTAAGCTTGAACTCGCCATTAATACGAGCCACGCGAACCTCTGAAATAGGACCATTAAATGGAATATCTGAAACTGCCAAAGCAGCAGAAGCAGCCAAACCTGCTAATGCATCAGGCATATCCTCTCCATCTGACGAGTAAAGAGTCACATTCACGAATGTGTCTGCATGATAATCATCTGGGAAAAGAGGTCTCAATGCGCGGTCTATCAAACGAGAAACCAAGATCTCATAGTCTGAGGCACGTCCTTCTCTTTTCGTGAATCCACCAGGGAAACGTCCATTAGATGCAAATTTCTCTTTATAATCTACCGATAATGGCATAAAATCAGTACCTGGCACAGCATCCTTTGCCGTACAAACAGTAGCCAACAACATAGTGTTGTTCATGCGAAGCATTACCGAACCGTCTGCCTGCTTAGCAAGCTTACCAGTCTCGAGGGTAATGGTCCTGCCATCACCAAGCTCAATCGTCTTTGTAATTGGATTCATCTTAAAAAATCTCTATATTATATTCTGTTTTTACACTTCAAATCGCGCAAAGATACATTAAATATCTCTTTCAATCACCCTTTTAGGCCAACAAATATAGTTAGCCCTATAAATTAGAATCAGTTACTCATAACCAAAAAGCAACAATTCTACTTAATATATGCATCTGCTCCAATTTTTTTGCACACCTTATTTGTTTATCTTTGTGCAATAATAGACTAAGCCTTATTATTAAACACATCCAACAGATATTATATATGATTGTTAGAAAACTATACAAATTTGAGGGGGCGCACATAGTTCGTAACTGCTATACTGATCGCTGTAAGTTCAGCCTTCACGGCCACTCTTATAAAGTTGAGGTAATGCTTCATGGCTCAAGCCTGGACAACTCAGGAATGTTACTTGATTTCTCAATCATGAAACTTGTTATTGGAGACCTTATAGACTCATTTGATCACACCTGGTTGTTTTGGGAAAAAGAGAGTGAGGAGTTTCAGGCCTTTGTAAAAGCCAACTCTGAGAGATGGATCTCATTTCCAGCTAACCCTTCTGCTGAAAGCATCGCTGTGGTTCTATTTAGATATATTTCTGATTTGATCTCTAAAGTAAACCTCAGCAATGGCGAATCATCTGATATTAAAGTTCAAGCGGTGCGTGTTCATGAGACTGAAACTGGATATGCAGAAGCCTCAATTGAAGATATTGACTTGGTAAAAGGCTCAATGATATTCTCTCAAGCAATCAAAGAGAGCTGGAAAAGAGATCCATTGGACATTATCGCCAACGGCTTATCTATAGAGAAGCCACTAATACAAATTAAATAGTCGTTAAAGATGCCACAAACACTTATCACACCAGATAGCTCACCTAGACATGAGAGTAAAGAGATAGAGATTAATTCAACCCTACAAGTATCCGAACTATTCATTAACACACTCCAAGGCGAGGGTGCACACATTGGAGCCCCAGCCTCTTTTCTTCGTCTTAAAGGGTGCACTCTTAGATGCAGCTGGTGTGATACACTATCAATCTGGCAAAAAGGATCAAGATATACAATACAGGAGATACTTGATATGCTTGAGGAGTCTGGAGCAGTAGAAAATATGAGAAGAGGACAACACCTTGTAATAACAGGCGGAAGCCCTTTACTACAAGAGCGCTCTATTATTAACCTACTTACGGAATTCAACAAACGATTCGACTTCCTTCCTTTTACTGAGATGGAAAATGAGACTATACTGATGCCGTCAGACGATCTTATTAACCTTATAAACTGCTTCAATAACTCTCCAAAACTATCTGGTTCTGGTGAATCGATGGAGAGAAGATATAAACCAGAGGTTATCGAGAGAATGTCAAAGATAAGCTCCATCAGTGATAAAGAGAGTTGGTTCAAGTTCGTAATTAACAATGAGGCTGACTGGAAAGAGATAGAAGAACTATACCTACCTTTAATAGAACGAAGCCAGATAATACTCATGCCGCAGGGTGACTCACGCAAGGAGCTTGAGAAACACAGAGTTGCAGTTGCTGAAATAGCTATGGAGCAATGCGTTCGTTTTGTAGACAGAGAACATATCATACTTTACGACAAAAGAACCTGCGTATAAAACAAATGCTCAGAGAGTGATCTAGCTTACTAACAAACCCTATACAATCTCACGCACATAGTTATGTTTATCCACCCTATCAATAAACAAGAGACAATAGAGAAGATGAACCGTTACGGAGCATCTTCTACACCATTCCTATTTATTATTAGCTATGATGGAGAGAGCAATATTATACTTAAGGATAGTGAGATTGACCCTGAGTTTATACTATATGAGTTTCAAGGAAGAGGCAATCTAAAAAGCCAGACTATTACAAATAGAGAGATTGAGTTAGCTAAGTCACCAATTGATTATGATAGTTACCTCATAGGGTTCAATAAGGTACAAGCCTCTCTTAGAAGGGGTGACACATTCTTGTGCAATCTAACTGCGGCAACAAATATTAAGTGCAACCTCTCTACAAGAGAGATATTTGAACGATCAAAGGCAAAATACCGCCTTTGGGTTAATGGCCTATTCACTCTTTTTTCTCCAGAGATATTCATCCAAGTAAAAGATGGTACAATACACTCATACCCTATGAAGGGGACTATTGACGCATCGATTGAGAACGCAAGAGAGGTAATACTTAACAACGTAAAGGAGAGCCAAGAACACGCTACTATAGTTGATCTAATCAGAAATGATCTAAGTCAAATAGCTCACCCTGTTTGGGTTGAAAGATATAGATATATAGACGAACTTGAAACAACCTCAGGGAAACTACTTCAAGTTAGCTCCGAGATATGTGGCAAGCTCCCAGAGAGCTTCTACAATAACATAGGCACAGAGATATTTAGACTATTACCTGCTGGATCGATAACAGGTGCTCCAAAACCAAGTACAATTAAACTTATAGAAGATGCTGAAGGATACGACAGAGGATTCTACACTGGAGTGTGCGGCTATTTCGACGGACAAAATATTGATAGCGCCGTAATGATTCGATTCATCGAAGAGCAAAAAGACAACTCTCTTCTTTTCAAGAGTGGTGGTGGTATTACCTCCGAGAGCATTGCACAGGAGGAGTATAATGAACTAATACAGAAGGTTTATGTTGCAATTAATTGAGAGCATAAAGATTTGCAACGGAAAGATTGCAAACCTAGAAAGACACCAAGCAAGAGTTGATAGAGCATTTCAAGAGCTTCTACCTATTGCAGACTCCATCAATATTGAATCTGCAATAAACCAAAACTGTATCATACCAAGTTTTGGACTATTTAAGTGTAGGATAGTATATAGTACTCAAGCGCTATCCATAGAGCTAGAGCCATACAATCACCCTATTATTAAAAGAGTAGGAGTAGTCAATCTTATCAAGCCCATTGACTACAAACATAAGTACCTCAACAGAGATATATTCAATAAACTAAGAAAAGAAAACCCTGAGTTTGACGACATAATTATTGCTATCAATGGAGTAGTTACGGACTCTACTTTTTGCAACATCGCACTCTTTGACGGAAATAAATGGGTAACTCCTTCTACACCCCTACTTGAGGGAACTAAAAGGGAGCAACTTTTAGATAGCAAGGTAATATATAGCGAATTAGTTAGAGTAGAACAGTTGAATAGATTCAAAAAACTTACTCTCTTCAATGCCATGAATGAGTTCAACACATTGACTATTGAGATAAATAATCTAGAGTTAATTGAGCAGAAAGAGATAGAGTAGTCTAACTTTCTTGTAAATAGAGACTATTACTTCTCAAAAAAAACACTATTATTTGACTACTAGATTGAATTATTTGTATATTTGCAGCTTCTGAAAGATACTACAGCCCCCTATATTACCTATACAACTTAATAATGTTGACTAGATTGATCTGCCTAAAATAGGTTAGAACTATCTAATCGTGCGCTGTATATCTGACAAAACTCCTCAAAGTTCTATTGCAACATATAAAAACTCTGCGTTGTTATAGACTAATTCAAAGACAAACTATGCTAAACCGAATAACTAAGTATATTGACAGTAATAGACTTATAACCTCCAAGAGTAGAGCTATTATTGTTGGCGTTAGCGGTGGTGCAGACTCTATTCTTCTTTTAGAGCTACTACACCAATCTGGATATATATGCATAGCAGCACACTGCAACTTCAACCTTAGAGATGATGAATCAAAACGTGATGAATCATTTGTTGTTGACCACTGTATAGACAGATCAATTAAACTAGAAAAAATAAGCTTCGACACATATAAGTTTGCAAAAGAGAACAAACTATCAATTGAGATGGCGGCTAGAGAGCTGCGTTACAAATACTTCGAAGAGCTCAAGCAAAAACATAAAGCTCAAGCTATCGCTGTAGCTCACCACGCTGATGATCAAGCAGAGACCCTAATACTAAACCTTATTAGAGGTAGTGGACTGCACGGTTTGGGGGCTATGAGACCAAAGAATGGTGATATTATTCGCCCTCTACTACCCTTCACTCGCAATGAGGTTGAAGAGTGCTGTAAGCAACTTAAGCTAGACTTCATTATTGATAGCACTAACAACGAGACACTTTATCGTCGGAACTTCATTAGACACGAAATAATCCCAAAACTAAACAGCATCAATAGTGCTGCCTCAAAAAATATCGCTAGGACAGCACAACTACTTCAAGAGGCTGAAAACCTATATTGTGAACGTATCGAGCAAATTAAATCAGAGATATGGCAAGATATTGGGGATGAACATATTATAAACATTGACAAATTACTAAACTATCCATCGACAACAACACTTCTCTATGAGTTGTTATCTCCATACGGTTTTAGCCGAATAGATTGCAATAGTATATTTGACGCATTGAATGCCATATCTGGCAAACAGTTCATTAGCAAGACTCATCGTATTATTAAAGATAGAAACACTCTAATTCTATCTCAATTAGTAGAGTTTGATAGAGATCTTCAAGTTTACTTAGAGGCGGATCAAGAGTACTTAGAGTCTCCAATTAGACTAATTATCCAAAGATACTCAGCCAATCCCGAGAGAGAAATACCAAGAGATAGCTCCATTGCATTACTTGATTCTGACAAACTTCAATTCCCTCTCATTCTACGTAGATGGAAACAAGGAGACTCATTTGTTCCTCTAGGGATGATGGGGAAAAAGAAGCTAAGCGACTTCTTCAAAGATTCAAAGTTCACTCTATCTCAGAAAGAGCAAACGTGGGTACTCTGCAGCAACAATAAGATAATATGGATTGTCGGACATAGAATTGACAATAGGTTTAAAGTAACTGAGGAGACAAAAAATATACTCCAACTATCAACAGAACAAAAGTAAAGACTATAATATAAAATGTACACTATAACTGAATTAAAGAAAAAAACTACTGAGGAGCTTCAACTCATAGCAAAAGAGATGAAGATCAAGAAGGTCTCAAATATGGAGGCTGACACCTTAGTATATAGCATTCTTGACCAACAAGCCATTATTGCATCTGAGAAAGTAGCCTCGACGGAAGGTGACTCTACAGAGAAAAAGAGAAGAGGTAGGCCTTCTACTGCAAAAACTAGCCAACAAACTCAAGAGGATAAGAAAACTAAAACTGCTAAGAGTAAAGCTGAAAAAATCGATAAAAGCAGTAATAAGGAGAACAAAGGAGAGCCGAAAGCAGAGAAAGAGAATAAGAAAAAATCGATCAAAGAGAATAAGGCTAAAGAAACGGAAGCTCAGATCTCTGAAACAATTCTAGAGAATATCAGCGAAAGCCCTATCAACTCCTCTGTTCAAGACACCACCACTACCACCTCCACCCCAATACAGGTTCAAGATAACAGCCCAGTTATTGTGGATAATAGTGACATCAATGAGGATCTAAAAAGCAAAGAAGCTGCTGAGATAACTGAACAACAGATTAAAGGGCGAATAAAGAACCCTATCAGTGAGCTATTTGGTGAGAGAAAATCTAGCAGACCTCGCATTCAAAAGAAGATAGAGCCTATCTTCAAAATCAATACAGAGAAGAGAGTACAAAAGAGTGTTTCTGAGAATATCGACACACCTATAGAGGCTGAGATAACTGAGGTAAAACCTCAAATAGAGAACCCTATTACTCCAGAAGTTTTCAAGACCCCAGTTATTGAGCCAATCATAGCCCCAATAGTTGAAAAACCAGAGCCTCAAGAAGTTATCGAAACTAAACCAGCTGTCAAAAACTATGAGTTCGAAGAGACTATCATAGGACTTGGTGTGCTTGAGATCATGAGTGACGGATTCGGGTTCCTTCGCTCTTCTGACTACAACTACCAATCATCTGCTGATGATATCTATGTCTCTCAATCACAAATACGCCAGCTTGGACTAAAAACTGGCGACATGGTTGAAGGGCCAATCAGACCTCCAAAAGAGGGCGAAAAATTCTTCCCTCTAGTGAGAGTAACAAAAGTAAATGGTAAAGCTCCAGAACTTGTTAAGGACAGAATAGCATTCGAACACTTAACACCTATCTACCCGAATGAGAAGTTCAAGATATGCCGTGGATATAGTGACAAGTTCTCTATCCGAATCATGGACCTTTTCACTCCAATTGGTAAAGGGCAACGTGGACTTATTGTTGCACAACCAAAGACAGGTAAGACTACTCTGCTAAAAGACCTTGCTAACGCAATCTCGCAAAACCACCCAGAGGTATACATGATAATCCTACTCATAGACGAACGTCCTGAAGAGGTTACTGATATCCGCAGAAATGTACGTGCTGAGGTTGTTGCTTCTACCTTCGACGAGCAAGCAGACAAACACGTAAAACTTGCCAACATCGTTCTAGAGAAAGCGAAAAGGATGGTTGAGTGTGGTCACGATGTAGTAATCCTACTTGATTCCATTACTCGTTTGGCTAGAGCATACAACACCGTATCACCAGCCTCGGGTAAAATCCTTTCAGGAGGTGTCGATGCGAATGCACTACACAAACCTAAACGCTTCTTCGGAGCAGCCAGAAACATTGAGAATGGTGGTAGCTTGACAATCATCGCAACTGCACTTACAGAGACTGGCTCTAAAATGGACGAAGTGATCTTTGAAGAGTTTAAGGGTACTGGTAACATGGAGCTTCAACTAGATCGTAAGATCTCTAACAAAAGAATCTTCCCTGCTATCGACGTGCTTAACAGTTCGACTAGACGTGACGATATACTTCTCACTCCAGACGTACTATTCTGCGTAAACAAAATCAGAATTCAATCTGAGAAATACACTCCTTGGGAGCTTGTGAAGCTCCTTGAATCTGAGATGACAGGAACGATAAACCATGAGGAGTTCCTTAAAAAAACAACTCTATTCTAACATATATAAAAAGGTCACCAACAAATTGTTGGTGACCTTTTTGCCGTTTACTACAGAATTCTAAAAAAAAAGAATAATTTTGCAGCTACCAACAGTAAATAGGAAATAATCAATTCACCATTTATAAGAGATTAAACATGAAGAAAATTCTCATCATGGGTGCTGCTGCACTCTCAATTGCATCGTGCAATAACAACACAAAAGGATACCTTATCGAAGGTACAACAGCAAACAAGGCACTTGAAGGTAAAATGGTCTTGCTTCAAGTTCAAGAGGGCAGAGAGCTTGTTCCTATGGACACAGCATTTGTTGAGAATGGAAAATTCACTTTTAAAGGTGAGCAACCTGCTGCTGCTTACTACTTCCTAACAGCCGAAAACGGTGAAAACATCGGCATACCATCTACTCAGTTTATTCTTGAGAATTCAAAATATACTGTATCACTTGACTCTATCACCGAAATTGCAGGTTCAGCTCTAAATAACACATTCAGAACATACGCTACCACAAATAGAGCTCTTTCAAATAAACAAGAGGCCATCCGCAACAAATTCATGGCAATGACTCAAGATCAAACAATCACTGAGGAGATCGAAGCAGAACTTAAGGGTGAATTCGAAAAGATCGACGGTGAGAAGATTGAACTAGCAAAATCTTTTGTTAATACAAACCTTAGCAACATCGCTGGAGCTAACGTCTTTGCTCAAATAGCTAGAATGCTTCCTACTGAAGAGCAAGAGAGCATCCTTAATAGCGCTTCAGGAGAATTCCTAACTCAGAAACCTATCGAACAGATCAAAGAGCATATCACCATACTTAAACGTACTGCAGTAGGTCAGCCTTTTGTTGACATACGTATGGCTACTCCAGAGGGTGACACTCTTGCCATCTCTGATCTTGTTGGAAAACACAAGGTTATAATGATTGATTTCTGGGCTACTTGGTGTGGACCTTGCCGCGCAGAGATGCCTAACCTTGTTGAGCTTTACAAGAAGTATAACAAAAAAGGCCTAGAAATAATTGGTGTTTCGCTTGATCGCGACGAGACTAGCTGGAAAAACTACATCAAGTCAAACAAGCTAGAGTGGAAACATATCTCTGACCTTCAGTTCTGGAACTCAGCTGGCGCTAAAGCATACGGCGTAAACTCAATTCCACACATCGTTCTTCTTGACGAAAAAGGAACTATCATCTCACGCGGTCTTCACGGACAAGAGTTGATCGAGAAAGTAACTGAACTACTTAAGTAAATAAACACACATAAAAAGGCAGCCCCCAATATCTAAGATTATAGTATATTGGGGGCTGCTTTGACGAATAACTTTTTCATCTAAGATGCAAGATACAAATGACAAAAGTGGTGTTGGGCAGATGTTTGACTCCATCGCTCATAGTTACGACTTCCTCAACCACTTCCTAACTCTAGGCATAGACCACCTGTGGAGAAAGAAAGCCGTTAAGATGATTACCTCCAAACCCAATGCTCAATACCTTGATGTTGCAACTGGGACAGGTGATCTGACAGTAGAGATCTTTCGCCAAAAGAACCCAGCATTCGTCGTTGGCGTAGATATCTCCGAGGGTATGCTTGAAGTTGGACGAAAGAAGATGAAAAAACTATCTCTAGATAGCCGTACCGAACTGCGCAATGAGAATTGCGAGCACCTGACACTCGAATCAGATAGATTTGATGCCTCTACCATTGGCTTTGGCATACGAAATTTCCAGAATCCTATCGAGGGGCTAAAGCAGATAAACAGAGTATTAAAGCCAGGAGGAGAGCTAATTGTTCTTGAATTCTCTAGACCAAAGTTTGCAATCATTAGATGGGTTTTCGATATCTACTTTGTATATATCCTACCACTAATAGGCCGACTACTCTCTAAACATAGCTCCGCTTACACCTACTTACCTGAGAGTGTAAAGGCGTTCCCATATGGTAAAGAGTTTGCAGATATGATGAGAGAAGCGGGTTTCGAGAGTGTTGAATTCAGCTCACTCACCTTTGGTGTTGCAACTCTATATAAAGGAGTTAAACCAACCAAGTAAACAGACATAGATCTAAGAGAGCACTATCCTCTATTCCATACTTATTTTGGAAAGAGTATGGTGCTCTTTTCTATTATATAACATGACATATTTAACTTAAAAAACTACGAGATAAATCTACCATAGTACCATAGAAACCAATAGGCACTAAACCAATGACATACAACAAGTTAAAACAACAAAGTGAGAGACTCTAGAAATACGTACGTACTTTAGAGCAAATACGTACGTACTTTCGGAGTTACTCCCTTTGGTATGCATAATTACGCTATTGATAGGCTATAGTTTGTAAGATCTATATATAGACAAATCATTAGATAATATATATAAAGAGAGGTAGTATTCACTTGATGATACTACCTCTCTTTATATATCATAATATGTCAGTAAATCTTATCGACGCTCAAGAAGAACAACGTTCTCCACGTGGTGTGTATGTGGGAACATATCAACTGGACGAACACGTGTAACCTTGTAGTCTACATCAAGTAGAGCCAAGTCACGCGCTTGAGTAGCCGAGTTACAGCTCACATACACAATTCGCTTAGGAGCAGCAAAAAGAATTGTGTTTACAACATCTTCGTGCATTCCAGCTCTTGGTGGGTCAGTGATGATAACATCTGGCTTGCCATGCTTCTCAATGAACTCCTCGTTGAGGATATCCTTCATATCACCAGCATAGAAAGTTGTATTTGTTATGCCATTGTTCTGTGAGTTGAAGATAGCATCTTCAATAGCCTCAGGAACATACTCAACACCTACAACTGCTTTTGCTTGGTGAGCAACGAAGTTTGCGATAGTACCAGTTCCTGTATATAGGTCATATACATTCTCTTCTCCTGTCAACCCAGCAAACTCTCTTGTGATCTTGTATAGTTCGTATGCTTGATCAGAGTTTGTTTGGTAGAATGATTTTGGTCCAATCTTGAACTTCAACCCCTCCATCTCCTCATAGATAGCTTCGCTACCTTTGAAAACAACTATCTCCTGATCACCAATGGTGTCATTTCGCTTCTCATTGATACAGTACATAAGTGCTGTGATCTGAGGGAAACGCTCTGCTAGGTGTTCCATAAGTGCGATGCGACGCTCTTGATCTTCGCAAGCAAAGATTACGATAACCATCAACTCACCAGTGGAGGTTGTACGAATCATCAAAGTACGCATCAACCCCTCTTGGTTGCGTAGGTCGAAGAAAGGGTACTCATTTTCTAGACAGAAACGGCGAACCTCTAGACGTATCTCATCTGATAGTTCTGTTTGTAGGTAGCAGTTGTCTACGTCCAACACCTTGTCGAAGCACCCAGGTATGTGGAATCCTAATGCGTCAGGATTTGTAAACTGTGTTTCACTACCTATCTCCTCGTATGTTCTCCAACGCTTGTTCGAGAATGTGAACTCAAGTTTGTTTCTATAATATTTAGTCTTGTCAGAACCTAGTATTGGTTCGAACTCTGGAAGCTCAACCTTACCAATTCTTCTCAAGTTGCTCTCTACCTCTTCTTGTTTGTAACGAAGCTGTTCGCTATAAGCTAGGTGTTGCCACTTACAGCCTCCACATGTACCGAAGTGAGAGCAAAAAGGCTCTGTACGGAATGGGCTTAGCTTGTGGAACTTAGTCACCTTAGCCTCTGCAAAAGATTTCTTCTTACGAGTACACTGAAGGTCAACTACATCTCCTGGAGCAGCAAATGGAACGAAGACTACAAGGTCATCAATGCGGGCAATAGCCTTTCCCTCAGCTGCTACATCAGTGATCTCAACTTCAGACCACAATAGCGGAGCCTTCTTTTTTGTATTTCTTGCCATAAAAGGATATATAGTGTAGGTTTAAATCATATCAAAGCCGGTGTAAGGCACCAAGGCTGCTGGAATACGGATACCCTCTGGAGTCTGATTGTTCTCCAATAGAGCTGCAACGATACGAGGTAGGGCCATTGCGCTTCCGTTTAGTGTGTGGCATAGTTGTGGCTTCTTGTCTTCGCCTCTATAACGACACTTAAGACGGTTTGCTTGGTAGCTCTCGAAGTTTGAAACTGAACTCACCTCTAACCAGCGCTCTTGAGCAGCAGAGTATACCTCAAAGTCGAATGTCAAAGCCGATGTAAAACTCATATCACCACCGCAAAGACGAAGGATTCTCCAAGGAAGCTCCAACTTCTCTACTAGTGTCTGAACATAGTTTACCATATCATCAAGGATCTCATACGAGTTCTCTGGGGTTGCGATCTGTACTATCTCAACCTTGTCGAATTGGTGTAGACGGTTCAAACCTCTAACATCCTTACCGTATGATCCTGCTTCACGACGGAAACAAGCTGAGTAAGCAGTATTCTTGATTGGTAGATCTTTTGAATCAATGATAACATCACGGTAAAGGTTTGTCACAGGTACCTCTGCTGTTGGTATTAGATATAGATTATCTAATTGGCAGTGGTACATTTGCCCCTCTTTGTCTGGCAATTGGCCTGTTCCATAACCTGAGGCCTCATTTACAACATAAGGAGGTTGAACCTCTAGATAGCCTGCATCACGAGCTGAATCCAAGAAGAAATTGATAAGTGCTCTCTGAAGTCTTGCTCCCTTGCCTTTGTATACAGGGAATCCTGCACCTGAGATCTTAACTCCTAGCTCAAAGTCAATAAGGTCATACTTCTTTGCAAGGTCCCAGTGTGGCATAGCTCCTTGAGGAAGAGTTGGCATTACACCCCCCTCGCGCTCAACAAGGTTATCTTCTGGTCTTTTACCTTCAGGCACAGAGTCTGCTGGAAGGTTTGGAATAGTCCAAAGCAGAGTAGTTAGCTCCTCTTCAGCCTGCTTCATTGATGCCTCTATAGTTTTAGAGCTCTCTTTAAGTTCAGCTACACGAGCTTTTGCTCCTTCAGCCTCATCTTTTTTGCCAGCTTTCATCAACCCACCAATCTCTTTTGATAGTTGATTAATTTCAGCAAGAGCCATATCAAGCTGAACTTGTTCAGCACGTCGCTTTTGATCTACCTCCAAAACATTTGCTATAACCTCCTGTGCAGCAAAGTGCTTCTTAGCTAATCTCTCAATAATCTCCTGCGGATTCTCTTTTATCGCTTGTAGTGTCAACATAACTATTGTGTGGCTATTCTATTGATATATTGGATTATATTACTCTATCTGCAAAGATAGCAAAAAATAAAAAGGCTCTGACTCTACCAAAGTAAAATCAGAGCTCCTTCTTATCTTTTTATTTCAGTCTTGCTGTCGTATCAATTAGATGATAGGCTCAACTGAGATGAAAGACTTATTGTCTTTTTTCTTGCGGAAAACAACTGTACCATCAACCAAAGCAAACAAAGTATGGTCTTTACCAATACCTACGTTTACACCTGGATTGTGTACTGTACCTCTTTGACGTACGATAATATTTCCTGCTTTAGCAAATTGTCCACCGAAGATCTTAACCCCTAGACGTTTGCTTTCTGATTCGCGGCCGTTCTTTGAACTACCGACACCTTTTTTGTGTGCCATTTCCTGTTAAAGTTTAAAGGGTTAAATAATTAAGCAATAACTTCTTTAATCAACACTTGAGTGAATGATTGACGGTGACCGTTGCGTTTTTTGTAACCTTTTCTTCTTTTCTTTTTGAAAACGATTACTTTGTCGCCTTTCATGTGTGAGATAACCTCACATACTACTTTAGCACCCTCCACTGCTGGAGCACCAATTTTCACTTCACCATTGTTGTCAACCAACAATACGTTTGTAAACTCTACAGAAGCACCTCTTTCTGCTTCAACGCGGTGAACATACAATTTCTTGCCAGCTTCGGCTTTGAACTGCTGTCCTTGAATCTCAACGATTACGTACATTGTTCTGAAAAATTACGTATTTCTCCACAAGGCGGAGTGCAATATGCGCTCTCTTTTACGGCCTAAATTGGAATCACGGGTACAAAAGTACTACTTTAGGATGTTACTTCCAAACTTTTACGTAACTATCTAACGATTTGTCCATCAACAACTGCAATCTCGACAAGTGACTCATCCTCACAGTTAAGAACCCTACCTGGAAAGTGAGATGAGAAGTTGAGATTATGAGTTGCCATAACCACTGTTGTACCCTTTTTACTAATATCATACAGAAGTGATACAATCTGTCGAGCTGTCTCTGGATCGAGATTACCTGTTGGCTCATCAGCAAGAATAATCTCAGGCTCATTAAGAAGTGCACGAGCTATAACTATACGCTGCTGTTCACCTCCAGATAATTCGTGAGGCATCTTATACCCTTTTGTATCCATCCCCACAAGCTCCAGCACGCTATGTATCCTATTAGCAATCTCTTTACGATCCTTCCAACCTGTTGCCCTAAGAACGAACTCAAGGTTATCACTCACACTCCTGTCAATGAGAAGTTGAAAGTCTTGAAAGATAACACCCAATTTACGACGTAGAAGTGGAATATGCTTGCGCTTTATCTTCAACATATCATATCCTAACACATTAGCCATACCTAATGTGATAGGTATCTCAGCGTATATAGTCTTCAGCAAACTACTTTTACCTGTACCTACTCTACCGATTAGGTAAACAAATTCACCACAGCGCAACTCTAATTCAACATCCTTAAGAACCCTATTCTCTTGACGGTAAACATCTACGCCTTCGTATTTGAGTAATATATCCATATCCTATTGTTCTGCTCTTAGTTTATATCATTGAGATTCAATAGCACAAATATATACAAAAAAAGGGGAGAAGATAAATCCTTCTCCCCTTTTGAAATATCCAAAAGGATTAATACTGCTTAGTAGCCAAAAGAACTAGAGTACACGCATCAATGGTCTCAATACCTAGATCATTTAGACGTTCCGCAAACTCTGCGTTCTCTGTCCCTGGATTAAATATAACTCTATGTGGCGATAGCGACTCTATGAGCTCATAATACCCCTCTTGGTTTTTGGGCCCTAGATAGATAGTTACGGTGTGTATTGAGCTCTCTTTTGGAAAGCTTGTCTCTATATCCACATCTCCGATCTTACCAGCTCTGCTACCAAAAGCTACAACTGGATATCCATTCATAACCAACTGAGTAACGGCTTTAAAAGCGTATCTCTCAGGATTCTCACTAGCTCCAATAACTAGAGTCTTTTTACTACGTTTGTCCATCTTCAGAATTATATTAGTTATCTACTAAATCAAGCTCCGTATAATTGAATAAGAAGTAAACCAGTACCTACTGCTGCAATAGTAGCTACCATACCTGGCATCATAAACGAGTGATTCAACACATATTTACCAATGCGAGTAGTACCTGTGCGGTCAAAATTTATCGCAGCAACAACCGTTGGGTAGTTAGGAATAAAGAAGTAACCATTTACAGCAGGGAACATCGCAATCAACATATATGGCGAAATCGATAATGCCAAACCTAGAGGCATAAGAGCCCTAACTGTAGCTGCCTGGCTATACAGAAGTATAGACATCACAAATAGAGCAAGACCAAATAGCCATGGCATCTCCATCACAACTGCCTCAATAGACCCTTTCAACTCAGCCATATTACCATTAAGGAATGTATCTCCCATCCATGCAATACCGAAGATAGCAACTACGGCCTGCATTCCTGCGGTAAACACTGAACCTTGAGCAGCCTTAACCCCATCAGTACCTGTAACTAGTAATATCAAAGCTGCAGCAGAGAGCATTATTATCTCAATAATTGCTGGCATATCTAGCATCTTCTCTACCCCACCAACAATAAATGATGGTCTAAGTGACTCTATTGAACCAAATAGAACAATACATAGAGTAGCAAAAATGAAAATAAACACAGATGTAGCTGCTTTACCTTTATGAAGAATCTCTTTGGTTGAGTGTGTACTCTCCTTAAACTCCCCCATAGCCACACGTTTCTGAAACTCTGGATCATCAACAAGCTCCTTACCAACTTTCAAAGAGAAGAAAGCTCCAACCAGAACCCCAACCAAAGTTGCAGGCACTGATATCTTCATGATATCAAAAAGAGTCAAATCAAAACCAGCAACCAAACCTAGAAGAGCCACTGTAGCTGCTGAGATTGGACTAGCTGTAATAGCTTGTTGAGATGCAATAACTGCAATACCCAAAGGTCTCTCTGGTCTAACCTTAGTCTCAGTTGCAACCTCGGCGATAACAGGAAGAATAGAATAAGACACGTGACCTGTTCCAGCAATAAAAGTAAAGAAATATGTCACAAGAGGACTTAAAATAGTTATTCTCTCTGGGTGCTTGCGCAACATACGTTCTGCAACTTTCACCATTAGATCTAAACCACCAGCTGCTTGCATACAGCCTGCTGCTGAGATCACCGCAACGATCATCAACATTACATCAATAGGAGGTGCAGTTGGCTCTAATCCAAATAGAAAAGTCAACACCGCAAGGCCTACTCCGCCCATCACTCCTAAACCAATCCCACCAAGCCGCGCTCCAATAATGATCGCGACCAGAACAAATAAAAGTTGTACTAGCATAATATATTATTATGAATTTACTGATCTAACCTACCCTAGTAGGTCAAAAGATGAAACAAAAAAAGAGGAAAAAAGTTTGTATTCTAAAATTTATACACTATCTTTGTACCCGTAATCGAGAGACAAAACGATTACAAAACAACAAAGGGTTCCGTAGCTCAACTGAATAGAGCATCTGACTACGGATCAGAAGGTTACAGGTTTGAATCCTGTCGGGATCACCCTTAAACTCCTAATGGTTTACACATAAACTATTAGGAGTTTTTTTATAGACTAACCTCAACCCTGCAGCTAACCTATAAAAAACAACAGAAACAATCGCCTCCATCAAAATGAGATGGAGGCGATTCTCATATATGCAATATAATATGCCTTCTAATTAGGCGCTTTCCTATAAAGATAGTAAGCTATTCCAGCATATATAATATTAGGTATCCAGACAGCCACTCTAGGCGATGTTTGCCCACTAACAGCAAAACTAGAAGTAACAGTCATAAAGAGTATATATCCAAAGCTTAAACCAAGACCTATACCAATATTAAGACCCATCCCTCCTTTAACCTTCCTTGCAGAGACAGCAGCCCCAATTATAGTTAAGATAAACGAAGCAAGCGACATCGCAAAACGACGCTCGTACTCTATTTCAAAATCTTTTATATTACCAATACCCCTCATCCTCTGCTTCTCTATATATTTATAGAGTCGAGGAGTTGTCATCTGCTTCTCATCCCCATAAGAGATAAGAAAATCTTGGGGTTCGATATGAACAATCGTATCCAAAGAGCTACCTTTAGTAATAACCTCAGTCATTCCATTAAAGTCCCTAATTAAATACTCACGCATTGTCCACTTATAATCCTCATTATATTTAGCAGATTGAGCAGTCAAGCGAGACTTCAACTGCTTACCCTCAAATTTCTCGAGAGAGAATCTATATGCTGTCTTCGAAGGGTTGTCATAACGCTCCATATAGGCTATAACCCCAGTATCAACCTGCATCTGTATGTTGGTTGCATACTCCACCTTCTTATTCTTCATATATGTATTTTGAAACTCTATCATCTTTACATTACCCTGAGGGATAACATAACTACTAAGATAGAAGTTTACAGCCGCTATCAGAAAGGCTGAGAAAATATAAGGACGAAGAAGTCTCTTAAAACTCATACCACAAGAAAGCATAGCTATCACCTCTGAATTATCAGCTAACTTTGACGTAAAGAAGATAACTGCTATGAAAGTGAAAAGCGGACTAAACATATTTGCGAAGAATGGCACAAAGTTGGCATAGTAATCCAATGCAATAGCCTTTACTGGCGCATTCTTACTCAAGAACTTATCAAGATTCTCATTTATGTCAAAAACGACTGCAATGGAGATAATCAATAGTATCGAGAAGACATATGTGCCTAAAAACTTCTTTATGACATACCAATCGAGTTTCTTCATATCATTGTAGGTATATTATAATCTTTGAGATACGCGCACTATCATCTCACGCTTCCAAGACGCAAAGTCACCCGCAATAATATGCTTACGAGCCTCTTGTGTCAACCACACATAGAATGCCAAGTTATGAATTGACGCTATCTGAAGCGCCAGGAGCTCATCACTAACAAATAGATGTCGTAGATATGCTTTTGAATAGAAAGTATCAACATAAGAAGCCCCATCAGGCTCTATTGGAGAGAAGTCATTCGCCCACTTCTTGTTCTTCATATTCATAATACCATTCTTGGTAAACAACATACCATTACGGCCATTACGAGTAGGCATAACACAGTCAAACATATCAACACCTCTCTCAATAGCCTCAAGAATATTAGCTGGGGTACCAACTCCCATCAAATAACGAGGCTTATCAGTTGGTAGTATCTCATTTACAACCTCAATCATCTCATACATCTTCTCCGCTGGCTCACCAACAGCTAAGCCTCCAATAGCATTACCCTCAGCCCCCTGGTCTACAACATGCTTTGCTGCATCACGACGCAATTCAGGGAAAGTACAACCTTGAACAATTGGGAAGAATGTTTGGCTATAGCCGTACTTATCTTCAGTCTCTCTAAATCTCTTAATACCCCTCTCCAACCAACGCTGAGTTAATCTAAGAGAGTTCTTTGCATATGAATAATCAGACTGACCAGGAGGACACTCATCAAAAGCCATCATGATGTCAGCTCCAATTGTACGCTGAATATCGACTACATTTTCTGGAGTAAAGAAATGCTTAGATCCATCAATGTGGGAACGAAACTCCGCACCCTCTTCTCTTAGCTTACGAATAGCCGATAGGGAAAATACTTGAAAACCTCCTGAATCTGTAAGAATAGGGCCATCCCACCCATTGAATTTATGAAGACCACCCGCTTGCTCCAAAACATCTAGTTTAGGACGAAGGTATAGGTGATAGGTATTTCCTAAAATGATTTGTGCCTTTATATCCTCTTTCAGCTCCTTTACATGAACAGCCTTTACAGAGCCAACCGTTCCAACAGGCATGAATATTGGCGTCAATATCTTACCATGATCGGTTGTTATCTCTCCTGCTCTAGCATTAGAGTTTAGGTCATTGTATTGTAATTTAAAATCCATCTAATATTATCTATCTGTTTGTCAATTATGCTACAAAGATAGGAAAACTTTTCGAGCATAGAAGATGCTTGATTATAGCAATAGTTAATAAAGAGAAGCTTTTGAACAAAGCTTCAATTAGACGTGTTCTCAATATAAAGTTTATGAAATGAAAATCTTGTTAATCAAGATCAATAGCATCCCACATTATGAAAAACCTTAACTATATCTTACTATTCTTTTCTCTACTATTCCTAGCCGTCTCTTGCTCTGAAGACAAGAGACTTGAGAACAATGCACAGAAAGGATTAAAAGCATTCTACTCCGGCGACTTTGACAAAGCAGCCAGATACTCCACCCCCAGATCAAAAGTGATACTAATGGAGATGAAAGAGCTCATTGGCAGCGATAGACTAACAAGTAAACAAAAAGGGATATTCAACGTTAAACTACTTCACACTACAAGGTCTAGCACTAAAGCTGAAGTTATTTACGAAGTAGTAAATCAATCTATTGCAGAAAACAAGTATAAGGAGATTGAACTAAGCAATGTAAAAGAGGTAGCAATAATGGTAAAAATAGATGGCCATTGGCTACTAGAGTTTGAAGCCGATTAAAAGCAATAGAGCGTAAAGAGTCAAATAAAAGACTCCTTACGCTCTAATAACAGCTACTCATCCCCAAGGACAAATAACCAACCCTTAATAAATCCAATCAAATTTCTTCAAATCTAGCTGTAAAGAAGCGTAATTGACGAGGCTCATAAACAAATTTAAGCCCTCTAATCTGCTCCTTATGCTTATATAATTTAATTACTGCATCAGCAACAACATCCATATGACGGTAAGTATAAACTCGTCTTGGAATTGTCAATCTAACAGTCTCTAGTTTTGGCGAATGATTATTACCAGTAAGCTTATCTCTACCAGCAGAGACAATACCCCTCTCCATACTTCTAACACCAGACTCTACATACAGATTAGCCGCTAAAGCTTGAGCCGGCAGCTGTTCTTGAGTCAAATGTGGACAGAAACGACGAGCATCCAAGAATACCGCATGACCACCAACAGGTTCAATTATTGGCACACCCGCCTCTTTCAAACGATCACCTAAGTAGCGAACCTGTTTGATACGATGCTCTATATACTCAAACTGCATAGACTCTTTAAGACCTATTGCCATAGCCTCCATATCACGACCAGCAAGGCCACCATAAGAAGGCATACCTTCATAAACCACTACAAGCTCCTTAGATTGCATAAACAACTCTTCATCGTTCATACAAAGAAAGCCTCCTATATTAACTAAACAATCCTTCTTACCTGACATTGTACAACCGTCAGCATAACTAAACATTTCGTGCACAATCTCTTTTATGCTTTTATCCTCAAAGCCAGCTTCTCTCTCTTTAATAAAGTAAGCATTCTCTACGCAACGAGTTGCATCATAAAAGACCTTTATTCCATGCTTAGAAGTAATCTCCCTCACCTCTCTCATATTCCTCATAGATACAGGCTGACCTCCAGCAAGGTTCACTGTAACAGCCAGGCAAACATATGCAATATTCTCAGCCCCTTTAAGCTCTATCAATTCTTCTAGTTTCTTAATATCAATATCACCCTTAAAAGGAGCCACAAGAGATGCATCATGCGCTTGATCATTAATAATATCTACAAACACACCACCATTTCTCTCTTGATGATAGCGAGTAGTGGTAAAATACATATTACCTGGAACATATTGTCCTGGTTTGATACATATCTGCGAAAGAAGATTCTCGGCCCCGCGACCTTGGTGAGTTGGCACCATAAAACGGAAACCAAAAAGCTCCTTAACTGTATCCTGTAAATGGAAGAAATTTCTACTTCCCGCATAAGCCTCATCTCCCTGCATCATACCACCCCACTGCTTGTCACTCATGGCGTTGGTTCCACTATCTGTTAGAAGATCAATATATACATCCTCCGAGTTAATCAAGAAAGTATTGAAACCCGACTCGCGAATAACTCTTTCCCTCTCTTCTCTACTATTCATTTTAACTGGCTCTACACTCTTTATACGGAATGGCTCCGCAGGATAATTGTTCATGTCTAGCATGGTAATAGATAATTTTAAATTAGACTTTCTGTTAATAACTTAATACGGGTTGCAAAATAGTAATTATGTTTAGATAAACAACTATATGTATAGTAAATATTTTTCATCTAATTTCACCAAAAGCAGACAAACTTTAAACAATATTAAACGAATCTATGTTGTAATATTATTTAACCTACACATAGATATCTGCATATGATAAAGCGAACGCTATACTTTGGTAACCGTAGCGTATTAACACTCTCATCTAATAATCTTGTAATAAGTCAACCATCAGAAGACGATCCAAACAAATTAGTTAGACGAGCAACAATACCAACAGAAGATATCGGGGTAGTAATACTAGACAATCAAGAGATAACAATTTCTCTTGCTACTATACAAACTCTTCTAGAGAACAACACTGCTCTAATATCTTGCGATGCAGAACACCTTCCAAATGGTCTTATGCTAAATCTTTATGATCATCAACAAGAGCAAAGACACTTGATAAAACAACTATCAGCATCCGAAGCTTTAAGAAAAAGAGTATGGAAGCAGACTGTTGAATCTAAAATAGAGAACCAAATACGTTATCTGAATAGCGAGCTTACTACCAATCAGAATGAGTTGATTACTTGGATAGTAAAACTAAAAAGTGAGAATTATAAAGATTGTAACATAGGTGCCGACATACACTATTACTCAAAACTAGAGGATATAATAACGGGGTTAAATCCTAACAATAATAATTGTGCACCCTCCAAGCTTCTTAACTTTGGTTATGCACTCCTTAGAGCTCTTGCTGCTAGAGCTCTAGTTGCAGCTGGCCTTCATCCTATGTATGGTATAGAGTCTGAAAACAGATTCACACACTATGCATTAGCAGATGACATAATGCAGCCATACATACCTTTTATAGACAGAATTGCTGTAAAGATTGTAAGAAACAACCCAAACTTCACAGTCTTGAATAGCGATATTAAAAGAGAACTCCTCTCTATTCCCTTAGAAGAGGTAGAAATTAATGGTGTAAAAACTCCCCTAATAGTAGCAATGCGTCAAACAGCAACTTCGCTCACCCAATGCCTTGAGGGTAAGGAGAAAAAGATTATCTACCCTTCACTTTAAGAATGGAAGCACAACTAGTATCTTAGTTTTTATTTAAAAAAACTCCCCAAACTATTGCAGATTCAACTTTTTGTAATACCTTTGTACTGTAATCAAAACGAGATTACACCACACGGTGTGGTAGTTCAGTTGGTTAGAATACCTGCCTGTCACGCAGGGGGTCGCGGGTTCGAGTCCCGTCCATACCGCAAAAAGCAGTTGATAGCAATATCAACTGCTTTTTTTGTTATTATATAATTGAGATGCCATGATATATACTGTTTACATACTCATTAAATGAAGAAGGTATTCACTACAAAGGATACACTATAGATATTGAGCGTAGGTTGTCTCAGCACAATGATGAAACTATAAAAAAGTTCACCTCTTCACATGGTCATTGGTAGTTAGTTGATTACATAACTTTTCTTGATAAGAGAGATGCATTGATTGAAGAGCGACGCTTGAAGCGTCTCAATAAGCTATCCATAAAGAATCTCATATCTAAATGTAGAAATTTTGATTGAATACTCTGCCTGTCATCTCGTCAAAACACGAGACAGATTCGAGTCCCATCCATACCGTAACCCCAATTTACTTCATCATCTGCTCCCTAATCTTATCGATCTCCTTTAGTAAAAGCAACACTAGTGTATCTACACCACTCTTCCCAAACTGCTTTATTGGAAAGTTACAACCCAAAACAGCTAACACCTTTTGCCTAAACAAAATAGGGAGAGCTATACATGCCCTCTCATTATTATATGCTCCAAGATCTATTGCATAACGAGTCGCTCTAATCTGCTCCAACTCATGAGAGAAGTTTCTATTAATAAAACCAGGATGATACTTCCTTACTGACTTTTCCAGCGCAGGAGAGAAAGCAATAAAAACCTTACCCACCACACAGTTATACATATCTTGCTCCTTACCTAACTCAAGATCTTCAACGGGTAACCCATCAGGGGATGACGAGATATCATAGTAATAATAACCACCACTCTGCAGAGCCATAAAACAGTTAACCTTAAACTCGCGAGCTACTCTATCAACCACACTAACTACCAATGCTCTAATCTCAGGTATAGAACATATGGGGCCATGCAGATCCAGGATACTATTTGTTATGAAATATTTTGGAGAACCATCACTCTGGTCAACATAACCCAACTTCTTTAAAGTATCAAGAAGATTATGTGTAGTTGTCTTACTCAGTCCCATTGCCTGAGATATATCAGTAAGCCTAGCCATACCACCACTGCTAGCAATAAACTCCAATATTGCAAAAGCCCTCTCTATTGATCTTATTATCATCACTATCTTTTTTTTTGATTCAATACAAAGTGGATTAACTAATATATCGAGCTGTTTGTTCAACCATCTAGAACTTTACAATGTTTTATACAGATAAGTTTTCTTTCAAATAGCCCCCACTATAATTTTGCATCAAAATAAAGTAGAAAATATGAAACGTACACTATTCGATCAAACAAAGCTATCATCCATAGAGATGAAAAACAGATTCTTCCGCGGTGCGCTATGGGAAGACTTAGCAGATGACAAGGGACATCTAACACCAGAATTATCTGCTATATACGAAGAACTAGCACAAGGAGGAGCAGCGACTCTAATTACTGGATACGCTTTTGTAACCAAAGATGAGCAACCCAACCCTGGCATGATGGGTATATACAGTGACATCTTCATTCCTGAGTACAAAGAGTTCACTGACAAGATACACTCTCTTGGTGCTAATATAATAATGCAGATATGCTATGGTGGCTCAATGACGACGTTCAATGTAGGAAGTAGAACCATTTGGGGACCATCATCACACATTAACGAATCCACTGGAACCTCAGCCCAAGAGATAACCAAAGAGGAGATCAAGTACCTAGTTGATAGCTTTGCTCAAGCAGCTAGAAGAGTAAAAGAGTCTGGATTCGATGGCGTTGAGATACACGCAGGTCACGGATACCTCTTTAGCCAATTCCTTTCACCATGCTTCAATCAAAGAAAAGATGAGTACGGAGGAGAGATCCACAATAGAGCAAGAATAATATACGAGAGCTTCCAAGCAATGAGAGATGCTGTAGGTAAGGAGTTCCCAATATTAATAAAACTCAACTCTGCCGACTACAAAGATGGAGGACTAAACGAAGATGAGAGCTTCGAGGTCGCTAAGAGACTATCCGAGATGGGCATAGATGCTATAGAGGTAACAGGTGGCAACGAGTCACTAAGAGATGTAGTAAATAGTAATCTGGGCGCTGCAAGACGAAAAATAGACAAAGACATTGATAATCAATCATACTTCCGTTCACACGCATCAAGATTAGCCAAAGATATCTCTACACCAATAATACTTATTGGTGGAAACCGCAGCTACGATCGAATGGAAGAGCTATTGAACGACACAGATATATCATACTTCTCAATGTCTAGACCACTAACAGCCGAGCCAAACCTTATTAACATATGGGCAAGTGGTAATCACAAGAAGCCTAAGTGTGTATCGTGTAACAAATGCTACTTCACACCAGGCAAGAGGTGTATACTCAACATAAAGGGTAAGTAATAAAACCCATCAAACACAAATGTAGCCACCCTAGATGTCATGATTAAAGAACATCTAGGATGGCTACATCTATTTTTCACCTCAACTAAGAAGCAACTATATAATATGACTAAACCATATAGGAACAGTCAATAAACAGAATAATCAATAAACTATTTACCCATTACTCCTTATTCGATTTAGTCGAATCGTATCGTTACCAATTTTCAATGTAACAGTTCGGAAGTGAGCTGGATAGATAACTCTAAAATCATTCTCCAACTCAACAGAGTCAGTAGTATTAGCCACAAAATTAGAAGAAAACTCCCTTTTGCCATGCGAGTTATATTGTGAGACATTAAACACATTATGCATATCAGTCTCCACTACTTCATACCACGCACCAGAGCCAATTCCTCCCAACCAGTGCCACTCTTCTTCAGCTTTTATATCACTAGGTGTGGTCAGCGAACCCTCACTAGAGTATGGGGCATACCCCTCTCCACCATCAAAAAGAAGATCCAATTGTGTCACAAACAAACTGTTATCCAACTTAGAAACCCCATGCTTATTGACCACATAATAGTAGTCATAAGTATTTGCCGCCTCTACATTTGCCAAGACCGAAGGTGTAAAAGTGCAAGTAAACTCAATATCCTGCTGCACATCCTCATCCAAAATACCATGATACATCGCCCCAGTAACAAAACGAGAACAGTTTGATCCATTTTTCACAAAAGGGCCATAAGGCAATAACTCCCTCTGCTGAATCTCCTCAATATACTCCTTCACCCTTTCATAATTAACAATCTCACTAACTGAAGCATATAGATCACCACTACCATGCGTCTTTTCAGGATGATCATGCAACCACTGCAACAGCTCCTCCACATTTAGTAGATGTTTACCATCCCATTGCGCAATCACATCCACTTTTGTCTCCGGATCAGAGTCCTTACCTCTCACCCTCGAATACCCATCAGGGGTAATATATCGACCAAAGTCAAAATACTCAAACTCCGAACTACCCTCCTTGACTATCACCATACAAGCATGCCCAGCCCTGATACGTCCAGGAACCCCCATACCCAGATAAGGAAGAATCTCTGAATACAAAGAGGGAGTAGTACGCACGATAGCCTCAGGATAGGCCATCACTATAAGTGTCGCATTATCAGTCTTACTCTTCTCGCTGATAACAACACCACTCTCATAAGAACAACCAACTATTGATAAAAGCAGCGAAAAAAGAACGAAACGGACTAATGACTTCATATTATATACCATCTGAAATAGTTAAAACTTTAGGTCTCTTCTAATTATAACTCCATTTTGAAGAGGAGCGCAAAGTTAAACAAAAGATTCATTGATCACTTGACGCATTATCATTTGCTACACTATGTAAATCCAAAAAGAATTAAATTACTACAAACACGAAGGGGTAGAGCCTCCTATAACACTCATAAACAGACACAAGAGCAAGAACCCACAACACAACTCATAAACTATAAAAGAGCATAACAGAGCCACCACTTATCTAATATATCTAAGAATAATAACCACATACACTAATAATAATAAGATACAGATAGAGCAGCATCAATATATCAAAGCAGCCACCAAAGATGTTATAGCTAATAAACATCTTTGGTGGCCGCCTATAATTATGCTTCAACAATTAGGTGCCTAAATCTTCTGAGTAATCTTCTTAACCTTAATCTCCAAGACACGATTCAGAAAAGAGAACTTCTCCTTCATCATATCAAACTCAGCTCCACTATTAAAGAAACGAGCACTACCCTCAACTAAAAAGCCAATACCAGGATAATCCTTATGACCAAGAACCTCCCTCGTACCGAAAGTTAGTAGAACATTATCATTAACATCAACATTCTTAGAGGTCTTACGATAGCCATACGAAGGAATCAATATTCTCTCATCATCAGTAACAACCAGAAAAGAGTTCCATGTATTAGCCACATGCACCTCAACACCCCAAGAGGTGATAGATACAATACCCTCATGCTTCAAAGCCTGATGAAACTTCTCAGACATCTTCTTTGCTTCTTTCATAACAAAAATATATTAGTAGTTAGAACCAATTAACGCCAATGCCCCAATTGCAAACCAAAAGATCCACTGAAATATCCTAAAGAGGCCATATTTGAAAGATAGAGCAAGAGCAACCAAGCCCATCCCTATCCAAACATAACCACTTATTACCCCAATCACTCTAGCCTCAATTGGGCCATAAGATGAGTAGAAAGTAAAGTAAAGCAGTGCTATCGCAGTAACCCCTATTATGAAAGTCATATAGTGAAACAATGAGTGCACTACACCCTTTACCACAGAAGGCAGATGCTCTGAATCAAGTATAGGCTTCAAAAACTCTCTGCTTCCAACTGTTAGATGTCCAATTTGTGAGATAATTGCTAATATTGCAGCAATAAGATAGTAGATATTCATATGAAGAACTATTAATTCGTTTATACATACATAACCATCAAACTACTAAACCAATATCCTCAACAAAGCACAAGTCCCGCTAATACTTAATCAAAACTTCTCTATAGTAATCTCTTGAGTGAGACCCTTTAGCTGCGGGGCAATCTCAGTAAAATGAGCCGTAGCCTCATGAAGCTCAAGATCCTCCTTGCTAGCCCACTCCTCAAAGATAAAAACCCTCTCCTGCTCACCAGCTCTCTGGTAAAGCGTGTAACTAAGGCAACCCTGCTCCTTGCGCGACTCCATCTCCAAACGACTCAACAAGCCCATCAATTCAACTAATTTCTCCTTAGAAGCAAGAATCTTTACAACTACTCTGATCATAATATATACAGTATTAATTAATAATTAGCCCAAAGGACAAACTCGAGGGATATCCCAAACGAATCGACAAATTAAATATATAATATAGTTAGAAACAATCAAATTACACTATTTGTTTTGGCCTTGATATTAAATTATAAAGACAAACACAAGAATACAAACGAGAGAAAGAGCATACAGTTTGTGAAATTGTTTAATAATAAAACCAATTTTGGATAGCAGCACACTCTCAACCAATGTAATATAACCTCTTTTATAAGAGACACGGCAAAAGGAAATAGTAATTTTGCAGCCGCTAACCAAAACCACTATAAATAATGAAGAATTACCTTGGCTATATCTACGCTATCATCTCAGCATCTACATTCGGTCTAATACCAATGTTCTCAATCCCTGCCATCAATGCTGGAATGTCCGTAAACAGTGCCCTATTCTATAGATACCTTATCTCAACTATCATCCTAGGCACCTTCCTTCTTATCACAAAGAAGAACGTTAGAGTAAAGAGAGAAGAGCTAACCACCCTTGCAGGACTCATTCTAC
This sequence comes from Bacteroidales bacterium, assembly GCA_051648105.1. GTDB lineage: Bacteria > Bacteroidota > Bacteroidia > Bacteroidales > UBA7332 > UBA7332. Next base: position 41,114 of record JBOFEN010000085.1, on the reverse strand, counting down.
TAGGAGGAACAACAGCACTCTTCCTTATGAACTCCTTCTATTATATACCAAGTGGAGTGGCTTCAACCATACACTTCCTCTATCCAGTCGTAGTTGCAATGCTAATGACAATACTATTCAAGGAGAAGTTCTCACCATTCACCTTAGTTGCAATAATTCTTGCACTTCTTGGAGTAGCTGCAATCAGCGGACTTAGCTCATCACTAGAGGTAAACACTACGGGATTGACCTACGCACTACTATCAGTAGTCACCTACGCACTATACATCGTCGGGATAAACAAATCAAAAGCAGGAAGGATGAGCCCCACTTCGATGACACTTTACATCATGATTATGCTCACTTTCTTCTTCCTAATCCTTTCAATAACCGAGGGAGGAGTACAAGTAATACCAAACAGAGAGGTACTAGGATCACTTACACTCCTTTCACTTGTCTCAACACTCCTTTCAAACTTCACACTAATACTTGCCATTAAAAGCATAGGCTCAACCACAACCTCAATCATGGGTTGCGTAGAACCAGTAACGGCACTCACCGTTGGCATCATTGTCTTTGGCGAACCACTCACCACAACACAGATCCTAGGAGTAGCACTAATACTCACCTCAGTATCATTCGTGATACTATCCAACAGACTAAGCAAAAGACTCAAAGCAATAGCTACTAGATTCTCGACCAACTAAAAGTATACAAAAACAATTACCCCCTATAACCCGACCATTACTAGGTCCGATTATAGGGGGTAATTGTATATGATTGACACCAATTTCTAATCCCACAAATTATACTCCGGATTCGAGAGCTTCTCCCTACTATAAAGAGCAGGGGATGATCTCTTTGTACTATTGAGTACAAACTCCCCATTGGTAATACTATAAATATAGTCCATCTTCACGGCCGAGAGCGAGTCAAACGACTCAAAAAGCACAGGAGTACCCGATATTGGCTTAAGAACTGAGACCACCACCGTGCCATCCTCCAATATCCTAAACTGCTTTGCTGCCACCCCCGACGAGTGAAGAACAGCAACCTCCAAAGTCCCTAGGCGGTTACCCTTACTATCAGAGATAATAAGATGGTCACACAACCACTCCCCACCACAACCTACTCGAAGAAGAGAGAGGATATTATCTTGATCAGGGAGACTGAAAGTAGCAATAAATGTTGGAGGAGAGTTAACATCATCAAGCTCCGAAGATAAAGCCAACTGAAAATCTCTATATACACGATTAGGCACAACCCCAATTGTATTGTCTATAATGATAGCACTCTCATAGAGCATACCCTTATGAGCTAAGTGAGGTAGAGGCGAAGAGTCTACAACCTGTAGAATATCCCTCATCATCATCTGCCCGTTTGCTTCAAAGGCAGTTAGAGCCACAGCAATAAGCAGCTGAAATCTCATAACCCTATTTTTCATCGCTTAATTAGTTTGTTCATTCATACCAATCCAATTACACCAACCTAGGTTGTTAATAAGATTCGAAAGGTAAGCTTTTTCGATAAATAAGCAGAGAGTAATGAGCAATTATTAATTAAAAGAAGAATTATCAACAGTGATTTCAGAACTCTTTTACTTAGAATAAAAGCAGCCATGAGCCTGCAAAAGCTACTCAAACCATAATGTTAACATCACAATATGTTAGGTTAACGGGTTAACTTAGCCAAACTATATAGTTCACCTCCAATAAGTGTAACTATCACCCACAAAAGCACCCCACTAATCAACTACTATACAGCAAGTTGCAAGAGCGAAGTGAGGTAGATTATAAATACGTACGTATTTGATTAGAAATACGTACGTACTTTACCCAAAATACGTACGTACTTTGAGTCAAATACGTACGTGTTTTGGGAGTTACATAGTGCGAAATGAATAGTTGGCCTGTGATAATAGAATAGAGAGGCACTTTAATGCCGATATTTGTAAAAAAGGAGAGGGCTATAATAGTAATAAAAACTACCTCCAAACGCTTTGCAAGGAGGCAAACAAAGTGACATATTGGCAGCCATTTGATTGATTGAAAAGAAAAATGGCTGTTAGTTATCAACAAAATGTTGATAACTAACAGCCACATATAGTCAGGAAACTACTCTACCACATATAACGAACCATCTGGATACAAGCAAGGTACACCATCCAACCTGATTGGAAGTTGAGCTTTATCCCCTTTTAGCCTCACTGTTAACTCTGATGCAAGCCTATCTCTTATCTCCCTACACGAAGGAGAGTTGCTCAGCTCTAGCCTCTCGCCAATATCATCATTCAAGTTGAATAGCTCAGTGATATTGTGATCATAGTAGTGAATCAACTTCCAACCATCCTTCTGAATGGCACTATATACACCATATCCATTCCCCTTTGGAGAGGCCATGTCAACCCACCTATTTGGGTAGTGCCATATAAGAGCACGGTCAAACTCCCTCGGTCTCACTTCTGGATTCTTAATTAGCGGAAGAAGAGATATCCCATCCACCCTTTGAGGCGTTTCGTACACCTCAACCGAAGCAATATCCAGTATTGAAGGGAAGAAGTCAATGATAGATACAGGAGTTGAGCAACGCTCACCCATAGGCGACACATTGGGCATATATGCAATCATCGGCACACGAACACCACCCTCATATGCTGAGCCCTTACCACTATTGAGAGGCAGATTATGCGTATTAGGCACACCACTCCTAGCTCTAAGGCTCAACCCACCATTGTCAGACATAAATACAATGACCGTATTCTCAGCAATCTCCCTCTGCTCAAGATGATCCATCAGATCCCCGAGACTCTTATCCATACCCTCTATCAATGAGGCATAACGAGCCTGCCTATCGTCAAGTCCCCTCTCAACATAAGAGTCATAGAACCTATCATCCTTATCCAGAGGCGTATGTATTGCATAGTGACTCATATATAGATAGAACGGATTACCCTGAGTCAGCGCAGAGTCGATAGCCATCTTTGCCTCTATGGTCAATATCTCCGTAAGGAAAAGCTCACTCCCCCAATACTTCTCGAGGCCTGGAATGATGAAACGAGAAGTAGCCTTGCGATTCTCATCATAACCGAAGTTCTCTGAGGCCAAATATGAAGCAGGCGAGCCAGCCTCATAACCAGCTATGTTAACATCAAAGCTAAGATTTAAAGGATTTGAACCAGGAGTTCCCGAAGCACCCCAGTGAGCCTTACCACAATGTATAGTTTTATATCCCGCCGATTGAAGAATAGATGTGAAGGGCAGAGCCTCTAGTGAGTTATTAATTCCTGAGCCAATAGGCTGAAGAGCGTTATAGTTCCACTCAGGAAAGATAAGCGTGGAGTTCTCGCGACTGTCCGTGGGGCTATCCTTCTCCCTAGTCCAAGTAGTGACACGGTGAGCCGAAGGGTTCATCCCCGTCATCAAACTCGTACGCGTGGGTGAGCTCACAGCCGAGGCATAAGCCGCCGTAAAGGTTACACCCTTTGCCGCTAATCTCTCCATGGATGGAGTTCTATATATCTCGTTCAAGGCTGTTTTCTCACTCCAGAAAGGGTGAGAGGTATCCTGCCACCCCTGGTCATCCACCATGAATAGGATGATATTTGGTCTCTGCTGTGCATTACTACTATTTGTAGCTTGTGAAGATTGAGCAGATAGTGAAAGTATAGTTAAAGGTAAAGCAGAGGCCAATAGCTTAGGGTAAAGGTTTTCTCGTTGAATCATTGTAGTAGTTTAGTTAATGTAGTTGGCAAAGATAGTCGAATGATCAAGAAATATGAGATACAACTGCCACTTCACAATAAAAAAAAGAGTAGGAGTTTGGCACAAATGGTGAACCAATCTCCTACTCTCGAGTGCTATATCACTGACAAATAGCACAACTATGCGATGAGTTTACTTCCTCTTGATATATCTCTTGATCTTTGAGTCGCTCTGCATAAGCGCCTCTGCAGCCATCAAAGCCACCGCCTTAGCGCCAGCCTCATTTAGGTGAGTATCATCTTCAAACCCTTTTGGATAGGCAGGAAGAGTGTTTGGCGCCACCCATTTGTATAACGCTTTAGACTCATCTGGTCCGAGAGTCTCCACGTAGTGATGAGTCAGAGAGTTGAGATCAATAAGTGTTACTTTCTGCTCCTTAGCTATGGAGTATATCACACTCACATACTCGCCGTGAGAGTCTATTAGCCTGCCCTGCTCGTCGAAGTGGCGGCGAACGATGGAGGTAAATAGAATAGGAGTTGCACCCTTTGATCTAGCCTCATTGATATACCTCACTATGTTTGCCTTGAACGTAGTTTTGGGATCAGTATGACGAAGTGTATCCTCTTTTTGATCGTTGTGACCAAACTGAATAAAGAGGAAATCCCCTTTTTTCATTGGCAGATAAGCCTTATCCCACACACCCTCACTTCGGAAGCTCTTTGAGCTACGACCATTACGGGCCAGATTCATGACACTGATCTGAGTAGTATCAATCATCGTTTTGAACTGCATCATCCATCCACGCTCAGGGTTTCCCTTTGTAGTGTCCTTCTCCGCCATGGTTGAGTCGCCTATGGTGTAGAGGGTTGGCTTGCGTTTTGCCTCTAGAGTGTTTGTTGATAGTACTATGATTGCTAAAAGCAGAATAATATATCTTACTCTCATATTATAAAAATTCATTATGTGATAGATATAGAGCGCACCTATGAGCACGCTCTAGATCTGTTGTTATTACTTTGTCACTCTGAACCAATCGACATTCAACCAACCACCATCGTTGTTTGCAACAGGTCTGTTGGCATATAGTCCCACCTTGGCACCAATCCATTTGCCCTCTTTTAGAGTATGAACCTTACCAATTGATTGGAACTTCTTATTGTCCCAGCTATAGCTAAGAGTGGTGGCACCACCCTTTTTCACCTCAACACGTAGGTATACATCCTGCTGTTTCATAGGAACAGTAGCCTCGATACTCTCTTCACCCCCTTTGTCAGCCTTTCGGCAAGAGGCAACAACAAGTCGGAGACCTTCTGTTTTGTGATCCTCAATAAAGAGAGTAGTATAGTCAAGCCCCATCACCACGACTCCAGCTCTCTCTCCTCTCTCCTTGATCTTAGGGTTTGGAGTGAAGTTTACTTTGGTTGTCATAGTGAACTCGTCAGTTGGGGTCTTCTGAAGTAGAAGGTTTGGAGAGTCGAATAGGCTCTTGTTACCCACAGAAGGTACAGTGAATAGTCTTAGTTGGCTGTTTTGTGCATCACAGAAATACCATAGCGGATTGCTGTTTGCGTGCCACTGCCACTGAAGACCCAACGTCGTTGAGTCAAACTCATCACTCTCCGAAGGAGTTGCAATAGGGTATGTAGCCCCAACGTTTGGTTTGCGATATGTAGTAACAGGCTCACCACAACCGTCACCATCTTTATCTTCACCAATGACAGGCCAATCGTTTTTCCATACCATAGGGTTTAGATGAACCACACGTCCATAGGCAAACTTATCCTGGAAGTGAATGAACCAATCTTCTCCATTCTGAGTATTTACCCATGCCCCTTGGTGAGGGCCGTTGATATCCGTTGCACCCTGAGCCATCACGATCTTCTGCTCGAATGGTCCATAAGGAGATTTAGATCTCAGTACCAACTGCCATCCTGTGGCTACCCCACCCGCAGGAGCAAAAATATAGTAGTATCCATTTCTTTTGTAAAACTTAGGTCCCTCGACAGTCTCATTACCAACGTGTCCGTCAAAGATCAATCTCGACTCAGATAATACATTAGTACCATCGGCAGACATAGGAGCAACAGCCAAAACACTCTTAAAACCAGCGCGGCTACCAGCATATGCGTGAACTAGATAAGCATTGCCATCCTCATCCCATAGAGGACAAGAGTCGATAAGCCCTTTACCCTCTTTGACAAGTACAGGCTTCTCCCACACTCCGGCAGGGTTCTTTGTCTTGACCATATATATACCGAAGTCTGGATCTCCCCAATATATATAGAACTCCCCATTGTGGTGGCGAATAGCAGGAGCCCACACACCATCACCATGGCTTGGTTTATTGAACTTCTCCACAGGAGTAAGCTCCGTGAGGGCATGACCGATGAGGGTCCAGTTCACTAGATCTTTTGAGTGGAGAATAGGTAGACCAGGGATGCAGTTGAAGCTCGAAGAGGTCATGTAGAAGTCATCACCTACACGACACACATCGGGATCTGAGTAGTCTGCATCGATAATAGGGTTGCGGTAGGTGCCTTTACCTGTGTCGGCCACCCAAACTTTAGAGACGCCATTCTGCGCACTCAATCCAATAGCAGGAGTGATAGCCAGACAAGCCAATAGAATTTGTGAAACTAGTTTCATCTGTTTTAGATTAATTATAAGTAAGTAAGGATGATAGCTCCTTGTTTTGATAGTGATTAATAAGCTATTGAGAGCTCCTAATGTAAGAGGTATAAGCTGAGTAATAGATCTTCTGACTAAGATTTGAAGATACTGTCTCAGCTCTTGCTACTATTTTTCAGCTCTTATGAATGCAACTATATTGCTCATAAGAGGATTGAACCAGGGGTTGAAGAGCCAGAAGGTGTGTGGTGTATCACCACTTTCATACAGTTCGTAGGTTATTTTATATCCACGAAGCGCTTGCCTCATCTCAACATCTCCTGCATGGAAACGAGCTTGCCCGCTTCGAATGAATAGGAATGGTGCTGAGTTCTTATTTATATGAGTGAGAGCTGAAGCCTCTATGCGTGAGGCTGAATCTTGCGAAAGAGTTGAACCGAACCACATAGTTGCTGCAGATGGTTTATCTGGTCTATCTTCCCCCTCAGCAGACTCTGGGTGAATGAATGCCTGAACCCCATCTATATTTATCACACCTCTTACTCTATATAGCTCTGGCTTCTTAGGATTTGGTAGGAACTTTGGGTAGGTGGCATTGGCACTTCCAAGAAGTGAGGCCATCTGACCTCCTGCCGATGAGCCGAGAAGGAAGATCGATTGTGGGTCCCACTTATACTTCTTAGCCTCTCTCTTTGACCACTCAATAGCGGAGGATATATCTAGTAAAGCGGCAGGATAGAGAGCCTCGGCAGAAAGTCGGTACTCTATGCATAGAGCGGCTATACCTTCATTAGCTAAGGCTATTGCCATTGGATGATCAAGTGATTTATCACCTGATCTCCACCCACCCCCATGAATAAGAATAACAAGAGGAGCTGGCTTCCCACCCTTTGGTACAGAAGGAAGGAAGAGGTCTCCTTTAAGCTTTCTCTTTCCAACTTTGTTGTAGACGATGTCTGAGATCATCTTCACATCTGAAGAGATGGTTGGTTGGGCTACTGTTATATCCTTATATCTCTTGCTTTGCTTAGCAAATTCTGACTCAATAGTGAATGGTTTCTCATTTGGAGTTAATGGGAATTGTGCCTTTGCAAAGAGAGTTAGTGGTAATAATAGAAGGGCGGTGGCTAATCGTTTCATACTCTATCTTGGTATTAAGTTTTTGAGTTCATTGAGTTTTGACTCTGGATTCCACATGCCATCAAAGGTCCACTCGGGAGTAATATCAAGAATAGAAGGTGAGCCTTCAGCCTGCTCAAGGTTGTCTGCCATCCAAGTGGGTGTCTCTCCCTCTCTTTTGCAGTTGAAGTAGTATACTCTATGTCCCTTCTTGAGATTCATCTGACGATCTTTGTAGGCATAAGCAATAGGACGATCCATGACGTTCTGGTCAAAGGTACAATTTAAAAGGTAAATCTGGTGATCTCTATGGTAACGACCTAGCCATGACTTCTCCATACCTTTGAAGTGTGAGTTATTGATCACGAACTTCTGTGATAGGTTGTTATCTCCGTCATGCCATATCTGTGCTGGTGCAGCCCCCTCGAATTCGCAGTCTGTAATATAGCACCACCCTCTTGGACATACATAGTCTACACCTGGAGCTCGGAAGTAGCACCCTTCGTGATAGTACATTCCATCTACTTTGTTCCAAAGACTAACATTGTCAGCACCATCTGAAAGGAGATCACAGTTAAGAAGTATGGTGCGTGTAGCCCTTCCGAATATAGTAAACTGATGTGCGCGGGTCTTCTCAATGGTTGATCCATAATTATTGTATATAGTGATATTTACCAGAGAGAAGTCATTAGCCTTGGCACTAAGATTGAGTGGAGCACACCCCCATCTTATCTCGTAGGTTGTATCGGCTTTCGCTTTATACTCCTTCTCCCAATTGTCCCAAAGTATGGGTACGACAACTTGCGTCTCTTTTCTTGATTCGCCTAGTATGGTAATATTGGGTTTATCCACAAAGACCTTCTCGGTGTATATACCCTTCTTGACATATATAAGCGTAGTTGTTTGGGTGTCATCGGGAGCCGCCGCTAGTGCTTGATTGATTGTCTTATAGTCTCCTGATCCATCTTGAGATACAATAATTGTTCGACCTTGAGAAAAGGTAGAGATGGATGTGAAGCAAGAGAGTATAGATAGTAAGAGATATTTAATCATGATAGTCCATTTTGATATTAAAAAGGGGACTACTGTTGTGTAGCCCCCTTCTATATTAAGAGTTTCTCATTAGTGAGATTAGATTAGCGTCTTCTGCTAGATACTCTCCAACGTGGGTCACCTGCCATATTAACTCCTTCAAAGTAGATATCCTTGATTGTGAAGTCTCCATTGTTTGGATCAACAAATAGGGCATCAGCAGCTCCTGGATATTTAATGGTTGAAGGAATAGCATTTGAAGCTGTCACCCAGCTCTCAGTTTGGTAAACGTTGTCTACAACTGGAGTTGGTCTAACACCTCTAGCAGCATCGTTACCAGAACCACCAAGAATTAGGTTTTCAAGTCTTATTCCATTAGTAGAGTTGAAACTTCCTGACATATCGATGAAGTATCTTCCTGAACCTACTACATTGTGCATAGTACAATCAGATACTTTTATCGAGTTGTTATTGCTCTTATTGTGAAGTAGAAGTGAGTAGCCCAAGTTTGTGAATGTAGAGTTTGTGATCTCAATGTTATTCAGGTAACTTGTAGCATCAGCACTAATGTGGATGAACGAGTAGCTAGATCCTGAAGCAGCATTCGCAATCATATTATTGATACGGAAGTTCTCAACAGTTTTCGTAGCTGAGCCTTGGAAGCGGAACATAGTATTTACATAACCACTCACGTAGCAATCATCAAACTCAACAGTCTCAACAGAGCAAGCGTCTGCTTGGTTTATCAAGTATTGTGGTGCAGCAGCTGTAGCACGTAGTTCAACGTTTTGGAACTTAACATACTCATGACCTAAACCAAGCTTGATCAGTCTCAACTCAAGAACAGGCTTGTCACCACCTGGCACACCGTAGAATGTAACAGATACCCCGTCAGGTAGTACAAGGTTGTATGTATCTGTTATGTAGTGTGAATTAGCTGGTAGTACAATTGTTACTTTACCAGAAAGAGCATCGAAGAATGGTTGGTTCAATGAGTCGCTCTCTGCCATGTAGATAGTGTTATCTGCAGGAGGCGCTGCTGGGAAGGTACGGAAAGAGGTATAACCTCTGCGGTTCTCACCATTATAGATAGCAGCTAGGTAGGTTGTTTCTGGTGATAGCTCCTCGATTGTTTTCTCACCCAATTGTAACTCCTCTGCTGAGACTTCAGAAGTAAGAACTTCAACCCCTTCAGAGTCTGTCAAGGTGATGTGAGTAACTGTTGCTCCAGCTGTCCAACGAAGAGTAACTGTTGTAGCAGTACGGTCAGAAGAGGTTACAGCCTGCATGATCTGCTCAGACTTAGTCTGGAAATATAGAGCTGAGTATCTTGAGTCCTCTTTAGTCTCATCGTAAGAGATTCCTTTAATACGCACAGAATAGCCAGTAGCTCCCTCTAGTTCCTCAAGAATATACTCTGCATTTACTGTATGGAATGTATCAATGATAGATGCAAACTCAAGACTGTCTTTACTTATCTCTAACACGTAGTGATCTGTACCTGGTATCTTACTCCAAGATAGATCAGCCGTGTTGGCTTGTACGTTCTTTGCTGCAAAGTTAGCAGGACGGAATAGGCGATCATACTCGCTATCTACACCCCAATCGTTCGTCTCTGTACATGCCGTGAAGCTGAATGCAGAAGCAAAGCAAAGTGCAACAGCTGGGATTATACTTTTATATGAAAATGGTTTCATTAGAGTCTTATAAATTATGAGAATCTAATCAGAGAGCCCAGAGAGACTCTCTGACTAGTTTCTAGTGTTTTATATAGCTTAGAAGTTATACCCGTTAACAAGCAATCCACCACCTTCGGCAATGATTGAGTTCTGTATTGGGAATAGGTGACGGTTTTGTACTGGAGTATTCAAACCAGAGCTGAAGTTCGTTATCATCAGCAAAGCATTTGTTTTTGTTGACTCACCCCATCCAGATAGCCATTGAAGACGCTCTGTACCTGTTATCTCGTCGCTACCCATGTCGTCATAGAAGTTTATCGATGCTTTATCAATGATCTCACCATTTGCCTCCATCTTAACGAAAAGGTACTTAGGAAGAGACTCATAAGGAGCCTCTGCATTGATCATAGCTCTGTAAGCAGTACGCTGCTCTTCGATCTTCTCACCTAGAAGGTTCCAACGGATAAGGTCATATTTACGGATTGACTCACCACCGAACTCATAAGCACGCTCATCAACAATAGCATCAAAGAAAGCCTCTTCTGAACCAAGTGACTCTACATATGACTCAACCTTCACACCTTGGTCTGCTGCATCAAATGCTCTACTACGAACCTCTTTCAAGGCTGCTTTAGCCAATGGAGTTGGACCATTGTTTAGTGCATTCTCTGTCTCTGCCAACATCAAGAGAACATCTGCATATCTCATAACTACCCAGTTGATACCATATCCACGCTTAGCGTTTACCTCAAGGTTCTCAGACAAGAACTTAGAGTCCATCCAGCGGATATCATATTTACCAATACACCATGCATAAGCACTATTCACAAATACCTCTTTCTGCTCTGCTGTACTGTTTGAGTAGTTATAGAAAGCTACTGCAACATCACGACGAAGATCCTTACGATCGAACATGTAGTAGTAGTAAGGAGAGGTAGATACTACGTTTGCATTGTTTTGGAAACCATACTTAGGGTTAGTACGGAAACGTACTCCAACTGAGTAACCAATCTCACCACTACGAGTGTAACCATGTGCTACTTCAAACAAGTTTTCGCTGTAAGTAGTTTCAGTTTGCCAAGCATTCAATGATTTGAATAGTTGAAGGTAAGAAGGATTCAATTTATGAATACCCTGCTCTTGAAGCTCACGAGTGTGCTTATTTGCAATCTCATAATACTTGCGCCAATCAGAACCCCTCTCAGTTGGGAAACCAGCTTTGTTTCTAATAGAGTATCCTCCACGAGTCAAGGCTATACGTGCAGCAAGACCTTTAACAAAGCCTTTAGAAACACGCTCTGGAGTATACTCACCTGTTTTAACCCAAGGTACATACTGTTCAGCCTCCTCTAGATCTGCAATCAAACGCTCCATGATCTCATCACGATCAGTTGGTGCAAGATAGAAATTTGAGCCATCAGATGCTGTAGGGTCTAATTTGAAAGGCACATCACCCCAGTGACGAACCAATTCAAAGTAGAATAGAGAGCGAAGAGTCAATGCCTCTCCATAGTATCCCATCATTGCAGCCTTCTCTTCGGCTGTACCGCCAGTTGTTGCTGGGCTGTTTGGAATTTCAGCAATCGCTAGGTTTGCTCTCTCAATGCCTTTATAAAGCATAGTCCAAACACGCTCAAGGTGACCTGAGTATGAAGGATTAGCAAGGTAGTTACTCAAACCACGGTTACCAACCTGGCTGAAACTATTTTGGTCTGCTCCTACTACTTCGATATCGGTATTATAACCAAACATCGTTGATAGACGTGACGAGTAAAGCTCATCAGTTGTCATCAAAGAGTAGATCCCCATGATGGAGAGCTTAGTATAAGCTGGATTTGAGAATACGATATCAGTCGTAAATTCTGAATTCGTAGTTGTATCGAGAAAATCGCTACACGACGAAGTCGAGAGTGCCAATGAGGCTAATGCAATAAATGCTATCTTTTTCATACGAATAACTCAAATAATGGATTAGAAAGTAACATTTACACCACCTATGTAAGAGCGACTCTTAGGGTATGCAGAGTAGTCTACTGATGGAGTAAGTGGAGTGCTACGACGAGTATCTACCTCTGGATCGAAACCTGAATAACCTGTAATAGTCCACAAGTTGTAACCTGTAAAGTAAACACGTAGGTTCTGACAAAGGAACTTCTTAGTCCATTTAGTTGGAAGTGTGTAACCTATTGTCACGTTATTCAAACGAAGGAAAGAACCATCTTCAACCGCCCACGAGTGGAAAGGTGTTGTTGTGTGAAGTGGCATCCACAATGTTTTACCCTCATTCAACTCCTGAAGACGTTGAGGATTTGCATTAGAACCGTAATAGATATTGTGACCTGTCAATGGGTCAACAGTAGTAAAACGGTTTGAAAGCGACATATCTCCTTGTAGGTTTTGATACTTACGAGAAAGAAGGTATGATGAGTAGTCTAGCTTATTGGCATTGTAAACATCGTTACCATACGACCAGTTGAAGAATAGTGATAGGTCAAAGTTCTTATAGCGCGACATGATGTTGAAACCACCAGTGTGCTTAGGTAGGGCATTACCAATAACTGTTTTATCGTTATCGTCAATCTTACCATCACCATTCAAATCTTTGAACTTCAAAGCTCCAGGACCGAAGAAGCTATTTGCAGGTGATATCAAACTGCTGTTATCAGCTACACCTGGGTTAATATCCCACTTCTTAGTTGTTGTATTAAATGTAAAGTCATCAAACGAATACATACCATCGGTCACATAACCGTACATCTGACCTACTGGTTGTCCTTCACGAACTATAAAGTCTTCCGTTGGAGAAGCTGAACCATTCCATCCTGAAGAGTAAGTCTTCCAGTTTTGATCTCCATTAGAGAATTTGTCAACTTTGTTTCTGTTGAAAGCAATGTTGGCAGAAGCACTCAATGAGAAGTTCTTATTCTCATAGATCACACCTTCAAGTGCAAGTTCTATACCTCTGTTTGAGGTCTGCCCCATGTTACGAAGCTGTTTTACATATCCTGTAGATGCAGGTAGTGGTGCTTCAATAAGTAGATCTTTAGTTGTATTCCAATATACATCTACTGTACCTGAAAGGCGACCATTGAAGAACCCATAATCAACCCCCACGTTACGAGTGACTGTCGTTTCCCATTTCAAGTCAGGGTTTGATAGTGTAGTTCCAGGAATCAACTGACTAGATTCAGTCTCGTTTGGATAGTATGGTTTGTTCTCAGAACTTGAGTTCCAAGTCATCTTCCAAAGACCATCAGAGATACGGTTGTTACCCGCAGCACCATAACTTAAACGAAGCTTCAAGTTGCTCAACCAATCCTCTGAACCTTGCATAAATGCCTCATCGTTAATACGCCAAGCAAAGGCTGCTGATGGGAAATACCCCCACTGGTTACCTTTTGCAAACTTACTAGATCCATCTGCACGGAAAGTAACAGAAAGAAGGTAACGATCAAGAAGGCCATAGTTCACACGACCGAAGAATGATGTTAGGTTATCTGGCTGTCCCTCTTTTGAAACTGTAGGTATAGGTGTACCCAAGTTCATCATAGCAAGAATGTCAGCAGGTTTCATACCATCCATAAAGTATCTAGACTCATTCTCAACACTCTTCCATGTTTTTGAAACAACCTCCTGACCAATCATCACATTTAGATTGTGATTAGGGATAAAGTTATTCTTGTTATATGTAAGGGTGTTTGCAACACGCCAAGATTGAGACTCATAATTATAGATATTTGCTACAGGCAAACCTCCAAGGTTCTTCGACTGTGATGTCGATGGGCCCCAAACACGATCTGTGCGGTTAAAACCAAAATCATAACCTACCTCACCACGGTAAGTAAGGTCTTTACGAATCTTCCAGTTAATTGCTCCATTATAGTTAGAGGCAAAACGTTTCTGTCTCTTATACTCATCAAGAGTTGACTCTACTGGATCAAAAAGTAAACTTGTTGACTCTGGGCTATTTAATTCGTCGTCATCATCAAGATCGTTGCTAAACTCACGAAGACCCTTAGTTGGAGCGTACTTAACAGCATTACGAAGACGAGTCGTTGAACCACTACCTGAAGATACACCTGCACCATCAATAATAGTGTATGACATACGAGTAGCAAAGTCCAAAGATACTGTTTTGCTAATCTCAGTATTCAACTTAAAGTTCAAGTTATTACGCTCGAAACCTGATCCAATCATAATGCTACCCTCATCATTACGAGTTAAGCTTAAGTTATATTTTGTCTGTTTTGTACCACCACTAATACCAACATTATAGTATTGCTGTATGGCAGTTTGACCAAATACCTCGTCTTGCCAGTTTGTCCCTTGAACAGATTTATAGATCTCTAGGTCATCATACACACCATAATAGTTTTGGAACGTTGACGAACCCGGATCAAGCTCATACTGATACATCACATACTCATAGGGACTAAGAACAGCTAGATTTCTAACGTTAGACTTAGCACCGATATATGAGTTGAAGTTTACAGAAACCTTACCCTCTTTACCACTCTTTGTTGTAATAATAACAACACCATTTGCACCACGAGCACCGTAGATTGCAGTTGATGAAGCATCCTTTAATACATCAATAGATTGAATGTCTGAAGGAGGAATATTAGAAATACTAGCAACAGGGAATCCATCTACGATGAATAGTGGTGAGTTGTCTTGTGAGATAGAACCACCTCCACGTACACGAATACTAATTTCCGCATCTGGTGAACCTTCTGTAGTTGTCACCTGTACCCCAGCCATTCGACCAGTGATAGCTTCAGCAGCAGTAGTCACAGGAATATCCTTCAAGGCCTTCTCACCAATTGATGAAACAGAACCTGTTAGGTCACGCTTCTTCTGAACACCATAACCAACAACTACTACTTCATCTAAGTCTTGAGTTGCATCCTCAAGAATTACATTCAATATACCACCTTTAGCTGCCACCTCTTTTGTCTTCATACCAATGTAAGAGAATACAAGAAGTTTCGCATCATTAGGAATTGTCAAAGTATACTCACCGTCGTAGTTCGTAATAGTACCTACGGTAGTTCCTTTAACCATAACAGAGGCCCCAATAATAGGCTCATTTGTTTTGTCAACCACAACACCACTAACAGTCTGTTGTGCGAAAGCAAAACCAACGGCAAACACACACATCATCAATGATGCTATTGCACGCCGAAAACTCAAATTGCTTTTTTTCTGCATAGTTGCTTTTCTAAATGGCTATAATTAATTATTTAAAATATTTCACGATTTGTCGTTATCATCATTTTCTAGGATATAGACTCTCCATCTCAAGAGAAGCCCAAATGAATGGACCTACACCCTTAGGGTCATTATCGCGGATAGGTTCACTTAGGTAATAATCATAAGAACCATCTCTCATCGACTTACCACCTAGACCAGCTACTTCACAGCACTGAGTTAATGATACTATACCATTCTGGTCAACCTTGATCAAGTTTTCAACAATACCATTATATATTGACTCGCCAAGCTTTCTGTATTTAGAAGGTAAATATCCTTTTCTAACAGCTTTTAGAACAGAGTATGCAAACATCGCAGAGCATGTACCCTCTAAATAGTTACCCTCTTTACCTGGCAGCTCCATTACTTGATAGTATAAGCCGCTCTTCTTATCTTGATACTTTACCAAACCTTTTGCTATATTCTCAAGAATATCTAACATCTGCTTACGGTTTGGTTCATCCTGAGGAATAAAATCAAGAGCATCAACTAGAGCCATAGCATACCAACCCATAGCTCTTCCCCAAACATGAGAAGATTGCCCAGTCTGTTTATCTGCCCAAAACATCTCTTTGCTATAATCAAATGCATGACGATATAGCTTTGATTTAGGATCCCATGTACCCTTACCTACTAGAATAAATTGATTAATTACATCTTGGTACTTACTAGGCTCATTAAAATAGCTAGCACATTGAGCATAAAAAGGAGCCCCCATGTACAAACCATCTAACCACATCTGATTTGGATAGACTTTCTTATGCCAAAAACCTCCCTCTTTGGTACGAGGATGATTATCTAATTGACTTCTCAATAACCTGAGAGCTTTTAAGTATTTCTCTTTTTTTGTTTTTTCATATAGTTCAAACAGAATCTTTCCTGGAGCAAGATGGTCTATATTATATTCATCTACTCTATATGTAGATATTGTACCATCCTCTTGAACCATTAGATCTGCATATGATTCTGCATATTCAAAAAATTCAATATTACCATAACGATCTGCTACATCTAAGATTGAATGCATCTCAAGGCCATTAGTATAGGTCCATTTCGGCTTCTTCCGAAAATCAGTCTGCCAACTCTCTGGATTTCGAATAATCTCAGAGTACACCATTCTCTCAGACATTGGCAACAATGTTGAAACTACTCTTTCCTGGGCTTTACCACCAAAAGATAAAAGAGATAGAATTAGTGTTATCACGGCTATTGGTTTATTCATATAAATTAGACTGTTTATGTTTTTTAAAGTAAGATATTAACCATATGTATTGACTATCACATCGATACCCTTTATAAAGAGAATCCAACTCAAGCCTCAGACAAGCAGTCCCTCGTGCGTTTTCGGACACGGACCGAGCTATTTGCAACTCCATTTTTCAAACCTCTTCTGCCCTAGCTCTTCGTCTATTAACATTAAAAGGCACAATACCAACTCGTGTCCGACCACGAAGTTACAAATTAATTTCTAAATACAAACAAATAAAACACTAAATCAATTTGAGTAAACAGAAGTCAATAATGACTTACTGTTTACTCAAAAAGGTTATATAAAAACAATATGTAAGCAATTATGAAAAATGAAGAGTTAAAACAAACACTATCACACATTAAAGCTTACTCTTTTCTACCAACCCATCTATAAAAAAAATAGAACAAATCCTATCTAGGTGTCAGCTTAAGGTTAATCTGGATAGGTCTATTAAAGAATCTCTCTTTAGTTAAATCAAAAAAATCGTCTGAAGTTAACACCTCAAACTCCTCTTTCAATGAATAAGCTGCAAATAAGTAACTTATTACCCCCATACTATCTGGGGATATTTTGTAAAGATAATTAGAGCGATCCTCAACCTCAGAAACAACAAACTCTTTAGGTATTGAGACTGCTAAACCAACTGTCTCCTTAGCATACTTGATAGTATCATTAACAGGCCAGTCACATCCCCAAACAGCAATCACACCTTTATTATCACTGAATCTTTCTTGCTCAGCAATCTTCTGAACTCCAGTTGTAAATATAAGTTTTGAAGGATCTTCAGACACTACCCTATGCGTAACATTAACAACTCTATCCCCAGCATAGAGAATATATCTTGAGTCAATAGATACAGACTGCCCCATATAAGGCCAACCTTTGACAGAAAGATCAACAACTGTTCGCAAAGGTCCTTTTGAAATAATCTTTGCTGTTCTTTCAGATACTGGCTCAATATGAATAGCCCTCTTTTTCTTTTCATCCCACCCCTTAAGGGTGCCAACACCTACACTACCACTAACTCTTAACACATCATCTCCAAAACCCTTAGCCAACTGCTCATCCGTTGGATACCACAAACTCTCAGACAACTCCAACTGTTTGAATCTCTTTCCGTATACATCCACAGTTTGCTTTCTATCGAAGTAAAGACGATATGCTATTAATTCAGATTCAAAAGCAGGTCCATGATGGTGTAACTTATTATATAAATCTCCAGTTGGAGATGATGCTACAAGAGTTGGAGTTATTGACTTGTCATCATTTTTAAAAAACATCTGAGCATTACTCCTGGCCTTATAGACCAATTGATCTGACTCTTTTGCTGGTCTTATTGAATAGGCACTCTTCTTCCCTGAGTAACTAGCAAGAAAAATAAGTTCATCATACTTTCCATCACCATCTAGGTCATCCATTTGAGATGGGACAATACGCCTCTTTGAGTCTAAAACCACAAAACGACAATTCATAGCCTCTCCACTAATGGGAATAACCACAGGATAGTCAGATAAATCTACTTTATTCGGACTACTCAATATACAATTATACTCCTTTACACTATCTAGAGTAAAAGCTTGTGCCTGCACAAATAATGCGCAGGCACATAAAAATGAAGATGTTATAAATCTCATTATCAAAGCATTTATTTTATCGAAACAGAACCCTTCTTAACTTGGTCTGCAACTTTAGATCTCTTGCTATTTATAGAGCTTGACTTAATAGAAACCTTTGCTGTTCTTGAACCTGTAACCTGAAGCATTTGATCAGACTCTGGACAAGTAAACCCTTCAACCTTAACATTCTTAACATTGTTCAACATCAAAGCTGCACCTTTAGCAGGTACGATGTTCACATTTTTCAGCACAACACCATCCGCTTCAGACAATTCAGCACCTATCTCAGCATAGATAGAAGCATTTTCAACAACAACATTCTCAATATTCATCTCTGGCAAGCCATTAAAGAACATAGCTCTACGAGCACCACGGCAAGCAATATTTGTGATGAAGATATTACGGAAAGCAGGAGTCTCTTCTGTTACTGCTGGGATCTTCTCTACTTTAGCTAAGCCAGACCCCTCTTCAAGTTCTTCAACAGCAGACTTACCACCGTAATAAAGATCAAAAAGTAGTGGTTCTGTTGGAATATTGATCATATTACAGTTGTCAACATAAATATTCTCAACAACACCACCTCTACCGCGAGTTGATTTAAAGCGTAGTCCAACATCAGTACCTAGGAAGTGACAG
The DNA here is from genome assembly GCA_051648105.1 of Bacteroidales bacterium. GTDB lineage: Bacteria > Bacteroidota > Bacteroidia > Bacteroidales > UBA7332 > UBA7332. The sequence continues at coordinate 22,216 of JBOFEN010000085.1, read as the reverse complement.
TTACGAACAGAAATATTCTTAACACCACCCGACATCTCAGAACCAACAACAAATCCACCATGACCATGATACACAACGCAATTATCAACGATCACGTTCTGACAAGGCATTCCACGACGACGACCATCTGCATCTTTCCCTGACTTAATACATATAGCATCATCACCAACATCAAAAGTTGAATTAACAACTATAGCATTAGTACATGATTCAAGGTCTAACCCATCTCCATTCTGTGAGTACCATGGGTTACGAACAGAAACGCCATCTAGTATCACATTCTCACACATATTAGGGTGTAGGTTCCAGCTAGGAGAGTTTTGAAATGTTACACCCTGAAGAAGTACATTCTTACAGCTAACAAAGCTCAACAATACAGGACGTAACCAATCTTTTACATCATCCCATGTTTGATCATCCTTAAGAATTGGCACATTGAAGTTACCCTCTGTTTGATTCCATCCATTAAATGACTTATCTGTTGGGAACCAAAAATCCTTTTTGTCGTTTAGCTTACCCTTCTTTGTGAGCTTACTCCACTGACCAGGTGTCATTTTACCCTTCTTAACTGGACGCCAAGCATCACCATTACCATCAATTGTACCATTACCAGTAATGGCAATATTGGTTGCACCAACTGCATTAAGGGGAGCAATACAACGCTTCGTGTCTAACCCCTCAAATGATGTATCAATAAGCTTATAGTCATCAAAGTTTGAACTAAATACTATAACAGCACCATCCTTAAGATGAAGATTCAAGTTGCTTACAAATGTAATTGGACCAGTATACCAAACTCCAGCAGGAACCTCCACTGTACCACCACCAAGAGCAGAAACAGCCTGGATAGCTTTAGCAAAAGCCTCAGTATTGAGAGTTACAGCATCCCCTTTTGCTCCAAAGTCAGTTACAGAAACCTTATTAGAAGGAATCTTTGCAACCTCAACCTTAGGCATGGAGAATGGAAGGTTCTCATACAAATAATCATATTTATCACTAGACTGAGCAATCACAGAGAGTGATACGATTGCAGCAAATAGAATTGCAGAAAATCTTTTCATTATTATTAATTTATTATTATCAACCAATTAAAGTGTAACTCCAGTTTTGAAGATAGCAATCTCTTTATAACCCTTCTTTTCGTTATTTACCAATTCGCCATTAGCTACACGAATAAGGTACTCTGTAAATCTCACACAAGCATCCTCCATACTCTCTCCCTCTACAATAGTCCCAGCATTAAAGTCAATCCATCCTGGTTTATTCTCAGAAAGAAGAGTATTAGTAGATATTTTCATCGTTGGCACGTAAGTTCCAAATGGAGTACCTCTACCAGTCGTAAAAAGAACAATCTGACAACCAGCTGAGGCCAACGCCGTAGCTGCAACCAAATCATTACCTGGAGAGCTCAATAAGTTGAGTCCACACTTCTTAATCCTATCTCCATACATTAAGACATCCTTAACAACTGATTTACCACACTTCTGAGTACAACCAAGAGACTTCTCCTCGAGTGTAGATATACCTCCAGCCTTATTACCTGGAGAAGGATTCTCATAAACAGGCTGATTATTTGCTATAAAGTACTCCTTAAAGTCATTTATTAGATGAACAGTACGATCAAACACATCTACGCTCTCTGCTCTATCCATCAGTATAGTCTCCGCACCAAACATCTCAGGAACCTCAGTCAAGATTGAAGTACCACCTTGAGCAATCAAAAAATCTGAGAATTGACCCAGTAAAGGATTTGCTGTAATACCTGAAAAACCATCAGAGCCACCACACTTGAGGCCAACACGAAGATCACTTATAGGACACTCTGTTCGCATATCCTTAGATACTACACTATAGATATCACGAAGATACTCCATGCCTACTTCAAACTCATCTTTTACACGTTGAGTCTCCATAAACTTAACTCTGGAAGTATCTATATCACCCAACATTTCGCGGAAAGCCCCGATCTGATTATTCTCACAGCCTAACCCAACGACAAGCACCCCACCAACATTTGGGTGCATAACCATATCACGAAGAACTTTTCGAGTATTCTCATGATCCTCACCTAGCTGCGAACACCCATAATTATGAGGAAAAGCAACAATAGAGTCTACATCCTTAGAGTTTGTCTCTTTTCTTAGCTCTTCAGCCAACTTGTTGACAATTCCGTTTACGCACCCAACGGTAGGTATAATAAAGATATCATTTCTGATACCAACCTCACCATTAGCACGTTTATAACCTTTAAATGTCAAGTTAACCTTCTCAATCGACAACTCTTCAAGCTGTGGGCGATAACAGTAATCAAGAACACCAGATAGATTCGTCTTGATATTCTTCTCATTCACCCAAGCACCCTGCTCTATTGCCTCTCTTGCATGGCCAATTGGATATCCATATTTAATAATATTCTCATCGGCCAAGAAGCTCTTAAGAGCAAACTTATGCCCAGCTGGAATCTCCTCTTTGAGGGTAATAACCTGGCCATCAACCTCAACTACTGCACCTGCTGCTAAAGTATCAATAGCAACAATTACATTATCAGCTGGATTAATTCTCAAATATGCAGTCTTATTCATATATAACGAATAATTGAATTTGTAATTTTGTTAGAGTTGAATTAGATAATTGATTTTACTGTTTCCATCATACCATTATCTAGTATTGACGAAATATAGCTACTCAATTTAGCCTCAAGTCCATCAACAAGTGTCAAATCCTCACCCCAAATAAATGAAGCCTTAAGCACTCCTTCAGCAACTACATCTACATCATTTGAGCTCCATAGATTGTTCAATAGCTCCATGATTGCAGCATCATCGTTAGGCTTGACCTCATCATTACCACGCTTACCACCTTTGTAATAAACACAAATAGCAGCCAACCCTAATACCAAAGCAGCAGGTAACTCACCCTTACGCTCAAGGTAAAGCTTCACAGCAGGAAGATCTCTGGTCTTATATTTAGGGAAAGAGTTCAACATGATACTCGTTACCATATGCTTAACAAATGGATTACGGAATCTATCAATTACATCATTCGAAAACTCAACTAGCTCAGACTCTGGCAAATCCAAAGAAGCCAAAAGCTCTTGATACATAGCCTTACGAACATAAGCACCAATAACTTCATGATCTACACACTCAGCAACAGTATCCAATCCACTCAAGTAACCTACTGGAGACAATACAGTGTGAGGGCCATTCAAAAGGGTAACCTTACGATCGCGATATGGCTTCATACTAGGCACAAAAAGAACATTCAGACCAGCCTTGTCAGCAGGAAATTCACTCTTTACAATCTCTGGAGCCTCAACAACCAATAGATGGAAGATCTCTCCCTCAACTACCAAATTGTCATTATAACCAACCTCTTCCTTGATCTCATTGATTGTCTCACGTGGGAAACCAGGAACAATCCTATCAACCAAAGTATTACAGTAGTGGTTAGCACTCTCTACCCATGCTTTAAACTCTGCACCTAGACTCCAAAGATCTACATACTGAAGGATAGCCTTTAGTAGGTTATCACCATTTCTATCAATCAACTCACAAGGCATTACAATGAAGCCCTTGTCATTAGCACCAGAAACTGCTTGAAAACGACGATACATCAATTGAGTCAGCTTACCAGGGAATGATTTTGCAGGTTTATCCTCAAACTTATCTGTTGCATCAAAGCAGATACCAGCCTCTGTGGTATTTGATATAATAAAACGATTATTCAAATCATCTGCCAATGCCATATAAGCATCATACTCAGTGTATGGGTTGACACCATTATTGATAACATCAATCAGCTGTACTCGACGAACTGCCTCGCCCTTTTCCAACCCTTTTTCTATCAAGTGGTATAAGCAATCCTGCTCTTTCAACATAGATACCATACCCTGCTCTATTGGCTGAACAACTGTCACTCCAGCGTTGAACCCAACCTTATTATTCATCTCATACACCATCCAATCGATAAATGCACGCAAGAAGTTACCCTCTCCAAACTGGATAATACGATTAGGATAGCTCTTAGCTACCGTAGCAGTTGTTCTGTTTAATGTGTTCATGTCTATTTATTTAGTTTACATATATTCAAAATCACAATAGTAATCTATATTATCTGCTGTTAGAATATCCAAAGGCATGTAGTTAACTGCTGTAACAGGCTGCTTAAATATTATACCATCACACAGCACCTTTACACTCTTATACCCCTGAATCTCCGGTCTCTGACCTATCAAGTACTGTATAGTACCCCTTTTCAAACACTCTACATTCTTCTCTAGAGCATCAAAACCAATCACTTGAAGCTTCTTTCCATCAAGCATATCTAGATTTTCTCCAATAAGATAACTTCTAGAGTTAAATATCACAGCCCCTCTAGTATTAGGGTAATTACGAAGAAGACTCTCAATCTGATACTTAGCCTCTATTTCATCATTAATAGGAATCTCAATTGTGTGAATCTGATACTCTAACTCCATCTCTTGAGCACATTTTAAGAAACCCTCTTTTCTAACGGCCGTTTGATTGGAGAAAATACCATGACGTTTTGAATGAAATAAAACTATCTCACTACCCTTAGGCACACTAGTCATCATTAACTTACAAGCTAGATAACCACTCTTGAAAGAGTCTTGACCATAATATGCAAATGAGTTCTCCCCTTCAATTCTTGAATCAAAGAACACATATGGTATGCTTCTAAAATTTAACTCTTTCAAAAACTGAACCGTCTCGTCTCTAAAGACAGGAGCTAATAATATTGCTTGAGGCTCATGGTTAAGAGCCACTTGAACGGCCCTTTTAAATGAATCCACATCATACTGGTCAAAAAGAACAGGTTGCAATACGACATTAACGGATAGATATTCTCTTTCCGCCTTACGAATACCACTCTCTATAGAGTCCCAATAGTCCCCTGGTGAGTGAATTGGCATCATATATACAAACTTATGCTCTTTACGCTTTGAGGCTAATGCCGATGCAAAAACATTAGGCTTATAATTAAGTTCTCTTAGTACTTTCTCTACTTTCTCTTTACTCTCTTGAGAAACTTCTCCCCTTGAATGCAGCACTCTATCCACTGTCCCTGCCGAGACACCTGCGAGCTCTGCTATATCTTTTATCCTTATTGGCTTTTTCTTTAGTTCCATATGTAACAACTCTTTTATTCGTGCACGAACACAAAAGTAACAATATATTTTGATTTACAAAAAAAAACCTATACTTTCGTGGACGAACACGATAGCGAAACATATAAAACTCATTAATAAAGTTCTTTACAATGAAGCAATTTATGGATCAAAACTTTGTGCTTGAGACTAAAACAGCACAAGATCTTTACCACAATCATGCGGCAAAAATGCCAATCATTGACTACCATTGCCACTTAGTACCAGAGCAGATCGCTAACGATCGCCGCTTCGACAACCTTGGGCAAATTTGGCTTGAGGGAGACCACTATAAGTGGAGAGCTATGCGTACCAATGGTGTAAATGAGAAATACTGCACTGGTAGCGATACATCATGGTATGAAAAATTTGAAAAGTGGGCAGAAACGGTACCATACACAATGCGTAACCCTCTATACCACTGGACACACCTTGAGCTACGTCGTGCTTTTGGAGTTGACACTATTCTTAACCCATCAACAGCTAGAGAGATTTTCGACGAGTGTACAGCTAAGCTACAGACTCCTGAGTTCAGTGCACGCAATTTGATGCGTAAATTCAATGTAGAATTAGTGTGTACTACAGACGATCCTATAGATTCACTTGAACACCACATCAAAATCAAAGAAGATGGCTTTGAGGTTAAAGTGTTGCCAACATGGAGACCTGATAAAGCAATGGCTGTTGAAGTTCCAGAACTATTCATTCAGTACGTAGAAAAACTATCTGAAGTTTCTGGAGTAACTATTTCAAACTTTGCTGATCTTATCAAAGCCATAGAGGTTCGCCATGACTTCTTTGCTAGCGTGGGCTGCAAACTCTCCGACCACGGTATTGAGGAGTTCTATGCTGAGGACTACACACAAGCAGAGATTGATGCTATATTCAATAAAGTATATGGTGGCAAGGCTTTGAACATGGAAGAGATCCTAAAATTCAAGTCATGCATGATGTATGAATTTGCAGTGATGGATTGGAAAAAGGGATGGACACAGCAGCTACACTACGGTGTAATCCGCAACAACAACACACGACTTTTTGCAAAACTTGGACCAGACACAGGATTTGACTCAATAGGTGACTTCTCTGTTGCTAAAAGCATGGCAAAATTCCTCAACCGCCTTGACACAGAAGATAAGTTAGCTAAAACTATCATCTACAATATCAACCCACGCGACAACGATTTGATCTCTACTATGCTTGGAAACTTCCAAGATGGATCTGTTGCTGGTAAAATACAGTTCGGATCAGGATGGTGGTTCCTTGACCAAAAAGTAGGTATGGAAAATCAGATGAACTCACTCTCTGTTCTTGGTCTTCTGAGCCGTTTCGTTGGTATGTTAACTGACTCACGCAGTTTCCTTTCATACCCAAGACACGAATACTTCCGTAGAATACTATGTAACCTGATTGGAAATGACATAGAGCGCGGAGAACTACCTGCTTCAGAACTTGAATTCATTGGACAGATGGTAGAAGACATATGCTACAATAACGCTAAGAACTATCTTAAATTCTAATATCTAGAATAGCATATTAAATAGGTTAATAATAGATTTCAATAGTTAGGGTGATCATTTCAAATGGAATGATCACCCTAATTGCTTTTAATCACCTCTTAATAACTAATACCAAGACGCCTCCTACCACTCCCATAAGGATTAACAAACAGTGCAATTTAACAAATCACTATTAATGAAATGGCAAAATCTCCACACAGACTCTTAGTTTTGACATTTTCTATCTACATATCTACATGCCCTATGACAATCAGAGCGTTAACCATGTAGATAGAAAAAACAGATTTTTTCTCACAGAGTTTAAAATTTGATGGTAGTGTGGGGATTTTACAAAATGGGTTAGTGGTATATAGCTTAGCAAAAAAAGATCTGCGAAATCTGCGAGATCAGCGTGAATAATTCTCTTCAATTAAGCATTATGCATTATGAGCTGAACAGATGGCGTAGTGGTAACGGAAGCTCTCATCTGCGGAGATCCGTGGAGAAAAAGTCTGTGACTTTAGGGGTAAAACCCTTTGAGTTTGCACCTAAAACTCTTTGACTTTCTACCCCTAACTCAGTGCAAAATTAGGCAGAGCCTAACTCACAATTAGCCACAGCCTAACCACTCAAAAGCCTTAGGGTAAGTCACAATTAGGCAGTGGCAAAATATCTGATCAGGAGTTAATAACCACCCTTGATTTAACAAATCACTATTAACGAAATAGCAAAATTACCTCACAGAGTCTTTGTTTTGACGTTTTCAATTGCCACATTGCAACACTATCTAACAATCAATACATTAGGGGTGGCAATAGACGGTGGCAATAGGTTGCAATAAAATCCTATTGCAACCAAAATATTTACCTTAAGTCCCAACATCATATTAACACAAATCCCCAACTATCCATACAAAACCATCGACTAATTATAGTCAAAAGTAAATTCCACAGACATTAACTGTTAAACTCATCCAAAAACAGTTCCACAAAACAGATGTAAAACTCACAGAGTTTGAAATTTGTACCCCCTGAAGCAATTTTACAAAATGGGAATATAATGACTACACTTCATTAATCAATTGTTATACAGCAAACTACTTTGATTGAGCACTGTATACTATCTACTCTTTAATATCAATGATTAGAGTCGATTAGTTAAAAAGCAGCCTCTACTATAATAAAAACAGGTAGTTTGTATCACAAAGTACTAAATCTTTATATATTTGCACTCGCAACAATCAAATAAGAGAGCTATTATGAACCTAGAGAACGTTAAATCGCAGATGCGAAAAGGTATGCTTGAATACTGCATACTCCTTATTATAAGCAAAGAGCCTGCATATGTCTCTGATATCATTCAGCAACTAAAGGAGGCTAAGCTTATTGTCGTTGAGGGAACACTCTACCCTCTGCTCACAAGACTAAAAAATGCTGAACTACTATCCTACTACTGGGTAGAGTCGACCCAAGGGCCCCCTCGAAAATATTTCGAACTTACAGAGCATGGAGTTGGAATATTAAATGAACTTCGAGAGTCTTGGCTAGAGATCGAGTCTGCTGTCAACCATCTTAATGAGACTATATTCACAAACATCAATACAGAAAACAACTGAAATAAGTTATGAAAAAGATACTAAGTATTAACCTCAACAATACGGTCTTTCATATTGATGAGGATGCACACGAAGCTCTAAGCAAATATCTTGATGATCTAAACAAATACTTCGCTAATGAGCCAGATGGTCAAGAGATACTTCATGATGTAGAGGCCAGAATAAGTGAGCTCTTCTCAAACAGAATGAAATATGGGCTACAGGTCATTACATTCCCAAATGTGGAGGAGGTGATTGCTCAGATGGGACAACCTTCTGATTATGGGCGCGTTGACAATGAAGATGAGCTTGAGGAGGATCAAATCCATACGGATCAAGAGAGTACCCAAGAGGCAACTTCAGAGACAAAAAGAGTACGTAGACTATATCGCGACAAAGAGCACGCTCTTCTTGGTGGTGTAGCATCAGGACTTTCTCACTATTTTAATATAGATGTCGTAATAATTAGAGTATTAATGATAGTGCTCCTTTTCTTCTGGGGTTCTATGATACCAATATATCTTATACTATGGATCATAATGCCTCCAGCCGAGAGTTATGCTCAGAAGCTTGAGATGCAAGGTATTGCACCTACGGTTGAGAATATTAGCAATTTCATCAAAGAGGGTGTAGACAGAATAAGTAGTGAGGCAAAAGATATTGCTGATTCACCTTATAACAAATCTCTAGTGAACAAGACTAAAAATGGAGTAACTACCTTCTTTAGAGCTGTTGTAAGAGTTGTTTTTGCTATTATTGGTGGATGTTTCGGATGCTTTGGAATAATAATAATATTCCCTATTCTCGTTCTATTAATTGCATTGCTTAGTGCACCTATTGAACTATTTACAGAGATGTTTCCATACAGCATCTCAAATATGCTTATACATCTCTCATCTACTCCATACTTGATAATTTCAGCTCTAACTGTTATTGGTTTACCTATCATTGTTCTATGCTACGTAGTGGTTCAAAAGGCTTTTAAGCTAGCTCCAATACGTCAAACTCTCGGATGGGTACTATTTGCAGTGTGGATAATAGGATTAATAGCCTCAATTATTTGGGGAGTTAAAACATTGCCACTACTTTTGTCTGGTTCATTTACTATCTAATAACCACACAAAATAAAACTACAGAATGAAAAGATACCTTTTTGTGCTACTTATATACGCCACTGTCCTATTCCTTTCGCTTACAAGCAACCCAAATGTGGTAGGAATTCCGCTATTCAAACATGCTGATAAAGTAGCACACTTTGGATTCTATGCATTCATCACATTCATCTCTTGGTGGAGTCTACGACGCGCTACTATTGATTTTAAATACCAACTACTGATCATTGTTGGTGTACCTATAATCTTCGGTGGTGCATTAGAGATAATGCAAAGCCTATTTTTCAGCCCAAGAACGGGTGACTGGTACGACTTCGCTGCAAATAGCTGCGGCGTAGTTGTTGGATACTTCACAGCACGAATGTTACTACCCAAGTAACATTCGTGCTCTCTTTTTTTTAGCATTTCTTGTAGTTGGAGAAGTGCATATTGTTTATATTTTTGCTCCCATTATGATTGAACTTACAAATTGGTTCTCCAGAACAGAGATTCTTCTAGGAGACGAGAAACTAGAGAAGCTTCGTCAAACCCACGTAATGATTGTTGGTGTTGGTGGAGTCGGCGCATATGCCGCAGAGATGATATGCAGAGCTGGTGTAGGAAAAATTACTATTGTTGATGGGGATACAGTCAACATCACAAATATCAACAGACAACTTGTAGCTCTTCACTCTACCATTGGCGAGGCAAAGGTTGAGATCCTTGGAAAGAGGTTGATGGATATCAATCCAGATCTTCAGCTTGTAACCAAGCAGGTATACCTCAAGGATGAACTCATAGACGAACTACTCGATAGCGACAAGTATAACTTTGTTGTAGATGCCATAGACACTCTTAGCCCTAAGTGTCATCTAATGGCTGGATGCTATAGACGAAAGATAAAGATCATCTCTTCTATGGGTGCTGGTGCAAAGATTGACCCAACACAGATCAAGTTCGCAGACATATCCCAAACAACGCAATGCTCCCTAGCAAAAGCTGTTAGAAAGAGACTGCAAAAGATGGGTATCAGCAGAGGTATTCCTGTGGTATTCACAACAGAAGCTGCCGACAGAAATGCTGTTTTCGAATCGGATACAGAACAAAACAAGAAGTCTACAATAGGTACTATATCATACCTACCTGCTATTTTTGGGTGCTATCTAGCATCTTTCGTTATTCGCAAATTAGTAGCTAAACAATAAACATCAAAACAGATCTGATGAAAACAAACAGAGTTCTATTAGCACTACTTATTAGTGCTTCAGCAGTTACTTCACTAGTTGCACAAGAGGCCAAAAACGTAATCTTCATGATACCGGATGGTACTAGTAGCTCGGTATTGGCTATCTCAAGATGGTACCAACAAAAACCTCTAGCTGTCGACCCACATATCTGTGGACAAGTTATCACACACTGCTCTGACTCTCCTATCGGTGACTCAGCTCCTACGGGTGCAACATATGCGACGGGTGTACTTGCAAGAACAGGAAACATATCTATCTATCCAGAACAAACACCTAACGACCTTGTAAAAGTTGACCCATCACGCACATACCAACCAGCCTTCACACTTCTAGAAGAGGCGAAACTACAAGGAAGGTCAACGGGTCTAATCTTCACTTGCCAATTACCACATGCCACTCCTGCTGACTTTGCTTCGCACGGCGTGAATCGTAACGAGTACAACTCACTTACAAAACAGATGGTGTATAACAACATTGATGTTGTGTTCGGTGGTGGTCACCAATACCTAACTCCTAGCTATCGCGACGACAAGGAGAACCTCTTCACTGTACTCGACAGCCAAGGAGTAAAGTTTGTAAGAAACAAAACTCAATTTGAAGCTATCTCAACTAGCAACAAAAAAGTTTGGGGTCTATTCGCACCAGATGCTCTACCTTTCGAGGACGAGCGCGTAGACTCTGTGCCATCTATCGCTGCAATGACAGAGAAAGCTATAGATATTCTTAGCAAGAACAAAGATGGATTCTTCCTTATGGTTGAAGGTAGTAAAGTAGATTGGGCTGCACATGCTAACGATACAAAAGGTGTTATAACTGAATACCTAGCCTTCGACCAGGCTGTGGCTGTTGCTCTTGAGTTTGCAAAAAAAGACAAAAACACTCTTGTTGTTGTTGTTCCTGACCACGGAAATGGTGGCGTGAGCTTGGGTAACCAAAACAGCAATGGAGTATACTCAAAGACTGCTCACAGTGCAATCTTCCACCCTCTTCAGAAACTTAGAGTATCTGAGCATATGTCTAGTCTGATATCTCCAAGCATATCATACGACAACTACCTAAATATACTTACAGAGGAGTTTGGCATGAAGATCAGTGATGAGGATGGATTGGCTACTAAGTTCAATGATGTTCAAAGCAACCTTGAACTTAGAAATATGCCTCAATATAACGATAGCCTCTCTGTTTACGAAAAGAGAATAGCGAATGCATACAGAGGTGTTAATAACACACTCATTAAGATCAATAACAAAAACGGATATATAGGCTGGACAACTAGTGGGCACGAAGGTGAAAACGTCTTCCTTGCTACATACGCGCCTAAATCAAAAATCGGTGGTGTAGTTCAAAATAGTGATGTGAACAAATTCGTTCAGCATGTTGGTGGTCTAAACCTTGAGGGTAGAAGCGACTACTACTTCACTCCTGCTAACAAACTATTCGATGGATATGAGCAGAATTGGGATGAGACAAACCCAAACTATCCTATCTTGACTGTTACGAATCGCAACAACGGTAAGAGCCTCAAACTAGAGGCATACCGAAACTACTACACGCTTGATGGTAAGCAATACCCTCTTCAGAAAAAGGGCGATAAAGCAACTACCATCATAGGATTTACGCACACAAAAGGTCATAAATCATTCTATGTACCAACATACCTTGTAGATCTTTTAAAATAAAACTACCATAAAAACTCTATTAACCTATGATGCAAGAAGAGTATAGAGCCAATAGCAAGCGCTACGAAGAGGGCATATCATTCAAGAGATGCGGTAACTCAGGAATTGTTCTTCCAAGACTATCTCTTGGTATGTGGCATAACTTCGGTAGTGTAGACTCACTACACAATGCCACAAGAATCGCTCGACACGCTTTTGATAATGGTATCACACACTTTGACCTAGCTAACAACTATGGTCCAACCTTTGGTTCTGCTGAGGAGAACTTAGGACAAATGATCAAAAGAGATTTCAAACCTTACAGAAACGAACTTGTAATCTCGACCAAGGCTGGACACCTTATGTGGCCTGGCCCATACGGCGACGGAGGATCTAGAAAATATCTTATTTCAAGTCTCGATGACTCACTCAAAAGAATGTCACTAGACTACGTAGATATATTCTACATACACAGACTAACACCTGAAACTCCTCTCGAGGAGACTATGCAAGCTCTAGTTGATATTGTTAGGCAGGGTAAAGCTCTATATGTTGGTATCTCGAAATACCCTCCTGCAATACTTGATAGAGCAATCGCATTCCTCAAGGATCAGAATGTACCTTGCCTTGTATCTCAAGACAAATACAATATGATGGTTCGCGATGTTGAGAATGGTGTTCTCGATTGCTGCACAAAGAATGGACTAGGTTTTGTGGCATTCTCCCCTCTTGCTCAAGGTATACTCACAAATAAATATATCAATGGCATCCCTAAGGGGTCAAGGGCTTCGCGACCTGAATCTTTCCTAAAGGCTGAACAGGTTACTCCTGAGTTGATTGAAAAGATCATAAAGCTCAACGACATAGCCAACCAGCGAGGACAAACACTCGCACAAATGGCCATCTCATGGGTAGTTCGCAATGAACAAGTCACTAGTGCCATCATTGGTGCAAGCTCAACAGAGCAGATCGATGACAATCTAGCGGCTCTGGATAACTTAAACTTCTCTAGCGAGGAGTTGCAATTGATTGACTCTATAACAAAATAGAGAACAGATAAAAGAGCGTATTCCGTTAGTCGGAATACGCTCTTTTCTTATTACCAGAGTATACACAAAACTATAACACCTTTCATCAAGAACAGAAATAGTTTAATGATATCTTAAAGAGCTAAGTTGTCTATTTTAACATAATTTATTGCCGATATCGGCAATAAACAGTAACTTTGAAGCGCAATTTAAGCTATTAACTTGCCGATAAAAACAAAAGTATGAACTATATCTCCGTAAGTGAATTTGCAAAGATACATGACTTATCTGAGCGTACTGTAAGAAATCAGTGTGCACTAGGTAAAATCGAGGGTGCTTTCATAACTGGTAAGACGTGGAGCATCCCCTCTGAGGCTACTCCTCCTATGCTAAAGAAAAAAAGGGTCGCTATATCTCCTCTGCTAAAAAGATTAAGAGAGGAAAAAGAGATGAACTTAAAGGGTGGCATATACCACAAAACTCAGATTGATCTAACCTACAACTCAAATCATATAGAAGGTAGCCGATTGACACATGAGCAAACAAGATACATCTTCGAGACTAATACCATTGGTATAACAACTGAGAGTGTCAATATAGATGATATCATCGAAACAGCAAACCACTTCCGATGTATAGATATAATCATAGAACGTGCTGTAGATCCACTTTCTGAAGATCTGATTAAAGAGTTACATAGAACACTTAAATCTGGAACATCTGATAGTAAAAAGAGTTGGTTTGTTGTGGGTGATTACAAAAAGCTACCCAACGAAGTGGGTGGTAATGAAACAACCTCGCCTGCTAAAGTTTCACAAGAGATGAAACAACTGTTGAAGGCATACAATAGTTTAAGATGTAAATCTTTTGAAGATATTATAGAGTTCCATCATAATTTTGAGGCAATTCATCCGTTTCAAGACGGAAATGGACGTGTTGGGAGATTAATAATATTCAAGGAGTGTTTAGCTACATCTGAAGTTCCGTTTATTATTAATGATGAACTGAAAATGTTTTACCACAGAGGTCTGCAACAATGGGGTAATCAGCGTGGTTACTTACTTGACACATGCCTATCAGCTCAAGATGATTACAAAGCATTTTTGGACTATTTTGAAATCAAATACTGATCTATTTACATTATTCTATAACACTATCTAGGAATCAACTCCTCATCTTCTGCATTTGTCACAGAAGTTGGCCCTATAAATATTGCCTAATAGGCAAAGTAAGAAGTAGCATAATTATATGGAATAGAAACTCAAAGGGTTATTACTCTCTAGTAAAGTAATTCGTATATAAACATTAAAAAGGTAAGGATGTTTCATACCCTGCTAATAATGCATATTGAATTAAACGGATAGCGAAGCTGTAACGTAGCTCTTATACGTGGACAAAATGGCTTAGGGTTTAGATGCTTCTCTCGCATTGCTTATGGGTTTAGGGTTAGATGGCTAGGGGCTATCCGAATGGTGGTTTACATAAATAAATATATCCAGACTCACCTATTTATAGACGAGTCTGGATCTATTTATATTCATTATTGCTCTGCCCTACAACTATGATTATAGAAAAAGGGTTAGTAGTAGCTGAGCTGTTATTACTCTGAGAAACATTACAATTGGATATACTGTAGCATAAGATACTGATGGTTGGTCTCCTCCAATATTCGAGTTAGCATAGTTTAGAGCCATTGGGTTGGACATACTTCCACACAACATACCTGAAACAACTGATAGATCGAGTTTGTAACGCTTTAGAGCTACTAAACCAACAATCAATACAGGTACTATTGTCAGGGCGAAACCTACAATGATCCAAAGGGCTCCTTCTGGTCGAAGAATTGTATCTACAAATCGACCTCCAGACTCCATACCCAATCCTGCAAGATAAAGTGTAATACCAATTTGACGCAGCATCAGATTAGCACTCTGTGTGGTGTATGTTACCATAGATAATCTAGGTCCAAAAGCACCCATCAATATCCCAACCACTATAGGACCACCGGCAATACCTAACTTAATTGGCACCAAAACTCCAGGTATAGATATAGGTACTGAACCCAACATCAATCCTAGTACAATCCCTATAAATATAGTAATAAGATTAGGCTCTTTGAGACGAGAAAGAGAGTTACCCAACACCTTCTCGACATTGCTTATTGATGCCTTCTCACCAACAACTGTCAACTTATCGCCCATCTGCAGGAGCAGATCTCTATTAGGCAACAGTTCGATACCCGAACGGTTTACACGAGTAACATTAACACCATAAAGGTTACGAAGCCTTAGTGCTCCTAGTTTCTTACCATTAATATTCTGCTGTGTAACAAGTATTCGTCGTGAGACAAGATCACTATCAATCATATTCCAATCGATAGCATCATCATTCCAGTTCCTAGCCTCTTGAGCTCCGAAAAGAAGTTCTAGCCATTCTGCATCAGACTCAGTTGTCATAACGAGAACTCTATCACCTGTAGCAAAGGTTGTCTCTGAGTTTGGTATGGTCACCTTACCATCTCTCCACAAGCGTGAGATAACAAAATCTTTATGAGATAGAGTAGCCACCTCCTTAACAGTTTTACCCTTAAGCTGGTTATTGGTAATCTGGAAGCTGGCTATATATGCACGCTTCTCTTTGGAGGAGTTATCAGTTTGTGATGATGAGTCTGATGGGAAGAGTCTATTGAGAATAGCTAACGCCATAATTACACCAACCACACCTAGTGGATAAGCAACAGCACAACCTAATGCGATTTCTGCTCCAGGGATAGTACTATCAATGTGACGCATATAGTCAAGAGTCTGCTGGGCTGCCCCAAGAGCCGGTGTATTTGTTACGGCACCAGAAAGTATCCCCATCATCTCAGCTATGGGTATATTTAATAACTTGTGGAAAAGAACAGATAGTATCAGACCAATAGCCACAACACTAGAGGCTAGCATAGTCAACTTAATTCCCCCATTGCGAAATGATGAGAAGAAACCTGGCCCTACTTGTAGCCCCAATGCGTATACAAATAGTATAAGCCCAAAACTTTGAGCAAATCCTAGCATTGAGGGGTCTGGTACAAAACCAAAATGGCCTGCAACAATGCCTACAAAGAAGACAAAAGTTACACCGAGCGATATGCCAAAGATCTTTATTCGCCCTAAGATAAGCCCCAATGCACTAACAACGCAAAGGAGAAGTACTGATTGTACAACAGTTGGATTATTAAAAAGCTGCTCTATCCACTCCATAATCAAGATTTGGGAAATTGGCTGCAAAGGTATAAATTTAGATTCAATAGATAATAGATTAAGTAGAACTCTTTGTTTATCAAGGCATAAAAAAAGAGAGTCCTTAATTATTCATTAAGAACTCTCCTTCGTAGCGAGACCCGGGATTGAACCGGGGACCTCATGATTATGAATCATGCGCTCTAACCATCTGAGCTATCTCGCCATATGACACCCACAGTGGAAGCCCGCAGATGCCAAAATCTTATCTGTAGCGAGACCCGGGATTGAACCGGGGACCTCATGATTATGAATCATGCGCTCTAACCATCTGAGCTATCTCGCCATTATTTTGGCACAACCAAGAGTCGGCAAACCCTCAATTGCTCTGCAAATGTACTCTATTTATGTAAAACCTGCAAGTTTACGACGCTATTTTTTTCAACCCTAGAGGACAAGACACAAATAGAGGCCTATAAAACAACCAATTAGAGTGTGAAGAATTTTGCAATTAACTAAACTCAATAGAGTCTATATGGCATATCTTTCTCAACAATATCAATAGGGATCTGTAGCGAGTCTGCTTCATGTTTCCACCTATCACTCCAATAGCCATACAACTTCGGGGATAACAGAAGCCTTTTAGGTGATAATAGACCTATGTAGTGATCTAGATCTCCTCTACAACCTCTCTCTAATATAAGGTAGTCGACAGTAAAATCTGAATCTACACTCTTATAACGGAGGGTATCACTATCAAGATATAGAATAGAGCGCCCATTACTACTCCATAGTGGTTCATTCATCTTCTCTACAACTAGTTGTCCCCTTCGCCTACCACTCCATCTCTGAAGTGTCTCCATATCCCTTTGATGAATTGAGTCAGCATAGACTATTGTACGTAATCCTTGATACTCTACATAGACTCTTCCAGAGCTACAATACATCAGCTCCACCCCACTCCTTCTACTCTCCATCCAATGTGAGTATATAGTAGATGCAAAGAGGGTTAACAGTAATGCTGATGAGGCTAAAGTTTTTCTAACAATAGGAATCGGAAGTGAAAGCATCAGATAAATGAGGTATAATATTATAACCCAATAGATTGGAATAAATAGCTCATCTATCGAGGCAACATTTCGAGATGCAATCCAACTAGTCGTACTATTTAACAGATCCAATACCCACTCTAGGGGAGCCACAAAAAAATTGAACTTAACCCCCAGTAGCATATGAATAAGCAGTAGTGGTAAAGTGAAGAATATTATTATATATATGAGCGGAACGATAAGAATATTGGCAAGTAGAAATAGGGTTGGGAATGAGTTGAAATAGTAAATAGTCAATGGCGATGTAGCTATCTGAGCCGAAATAGTCACTAGAGGTAGAGTAAGTAAAACAGGTAGGTAACGGCCCAGTTTACTGATCCTCTTGCCTAGTGTCTGACTATAGAGAATGATACCCATCACTGCCACAAAGCTTAGTTGAGCTCCAATATCCCATATAGAATATGGGTCTATGAGTATAAGGATAAGTGCCGCAAATAGAAGTGTATTATAAGGGGTTGCTCCTCTCCTTAGAAGTTTTGATAGAGAATATAGAGTCAACATCAATGACGCTCGAAGGACTGATGGAGTAGCCCCAACAACAAGTGCATAACACCAAAGAAGAGTAAGAGGAAGTGCTACCCTTAATATATAAAACTTACTATCTCTACCTATAGTTATTAGAACCAATGAGAATAGGGAGAAGAGTATGGCTACATGAAATCCACTAACTGCTAGTAGGTGAGACAATCCTCCAACCCTAAAGTTATGCTTCTGATCTTGGGTTAGGTCTTGTTTGTAACCTAAGATTATTGCCTCAACAAGAGAGTGGCGCTGAGCCTCTGGTAGTAGTCCCTTAACGCCATCGAGAAGCTTAGCTCGCCATTTTGCAGGAAGAAGCATAGGTGAACTACTTGACCCAACCACTCCCCACATAGTACTATCAACATATGTACTCTGATAAACACCGCCTCTACGAAGGTAGGCAGGATAATCAAAAGCTCCTGGTAGCGGATCTCTATCTGGCATTTCAAACCTAGAACAATAGAGAATCTTATCACCAATCTTCAAACTATCTGACGAGCAAGAGTAAGGCACATAAAGAATTGAGCGATAATCAGCAGGGGTAAAACTCAGCAATGAGTCACCAACAGCTTCGACTCTTAACTCTAGGGATAGAGATCTATCTTTGGGTTGAGGGGTATCAAGAAGTGTAGCTTTAAAGTATATTATATCATCACCAAGATTTGGCTCATTATACCCCCTCTCCCAAACTAGAAAAAGGGCTAATAACATAGAGAGAAGAATTGTAGCAAGAGGTGAGAGATAGGCTACTACTGATTCTCTTCTATAGACATAAAGAGAGATTAGTGTGATGATGAGAGGTGGTCCCAAAAGGATCAACAGCCATAAGTGAGGTATATATACAGAAAAAACCACCCCAGCTATTAGTGGAAGTACAATACGCAAAAGCGGCACTTTACTAATAGGTGAGGTGGCTCTAACCATAATAATGTGGTTTAAATATTATATAGCCTTAAGCTCCGATATTGTAGTTGTTGGATCAGCAGACTTGAAGACAAAGCTACCTGCAACTAGAGCATCAGCTCCAGCATCTTTTAGCAGCTTACCAGTCTCAAGATTCACTCCTCCATCTACTTCTATAAGCGCTTTCGAACCTTTTCGTTCAATAAGCTCTTTTAGTCGACGAACTTTGTCAACAGAATATGGAATGAACTTCTGATTACCAAACCCAGGGTTTACGCTCATAATAAGAACGAGGTCTAGCTCCTGAATAACATTCTCCAAAACATCTACAGGCGTATGTGGATTAAGACTAACACCAGCCTTCATACCAGCATCCTTGATTTGGTGTATTACCCTATCGAGATGCGTACATGCCTCATAGTGCACTGTCATATATTCAGCACCACAATCTTTTACCTCTTGAACATATCTCTGAGGTTCAACAATCATAAGGTGCACATCAAGAGGCTTCTTTGCATGCTTCTTAATATATTCAATAACAGGGAAACCAAATGAGATGTTTGGAACAAACACTCCATCCATAACATCAATATGCAACCAATCAGCTTGACTTGCATTTAACATCTCAACATCTCGCTGCATATTCCCAAAGTCAGCAGAGAGCATAGAGGGTGAAATAATCATTGCTATATATTTTATTGTATTTACAACTTAGTTGTTCTTTGACAACTCCTCTTGAGCCATTCTTGCCTCCTCAAGCTCTATGATCTCCTCTGAGCGTGAAGTCCAAGGACGTTTACCAAAGATCTCCTCAAGATCCTCCTTATATATTACCTCTTTCTCTAGAAGCAGGTTTGTCAAGCGCTCATGACCATCGCGATGCTCTAGCAGCAACTCTTTAGCTCTATTATACTGCTCAGAGATGATAGATGCCACCTCTTGATCAATAAGCTTAGCTGTCTCATCACTGTATGGTTTAGAGAATGAGTACTCCTGACCTGATGAATCATAATAGCATATATTTGGTAGCTTATCACTCATACCCATATAAGCGACCATGCCGATAGCTTGCTTTGTTGTTCTCTCAAGGTCATTCATCGCTCCCGATGAGACACGACCAATGAAGATCTCCTCTGCTGCTCTTCCCCCTAGAGTTGAACACATCTGATCAAGCATCTGCTCTTTTGTTGTGATCTGTCTCTCCTCAGGCAAGTACCAAGCAGCTCCCAATGCTCGTCCACGAGGTACAATAGTTACCTTAACCAATGGGTTTGCAAACTGAAGGAACCAGCTTAAAGTGGCGTGGCCAGACTCATGTATTGCAATCGCTCTACGCTCCTCTTGTGTCGTGATCTTTGATTTCTTCTCCAATCCTCCTATTATTCTATCAACGGCATCCATGAAGTCCTTCTTCTGAACGAAATTCTTCTGACGACGCGCTGCAATAAGAGCCGCTTCGTTACAAACGTTTGCTATGTCAGCTCCAGAAAACCCTGGTGTCTGACGTGCCAAAAAGTCAACATCAACAGACTCATCTATCTTAAGAGGACGAAGGTGTACTGCAAATATCTCTTTTCTATCGTTCAGCTCTGGTAGATCTACTGTTATCTGACGATCGAAACGTCCAGCTCTCAATAGTGCTTTATCCAAGATGTCAACCCTGTTAGTTGCTGCCAAAATGATAACACCACTATTAGAACCAAATCCATCCATCTCTGTCAATAGCTGGTTCAACGTATTTTCTCTCTCGTCATTACCTCCCATATTGGCATTCTTACCCCTTGCTCTACCAACAGCATCAATCTCATCGATAAAAACGATACAAGGAGATTTCTCTTTTGCTTGGCGGAATAAGTCTCTAACTCTTGATGCACCAACACCTACGAACATCTCTACGAAATCCGATCCCGAGAGAGAGAAGAATGGCACCTCAGCTTCGCCTGCAACAGCCTTAGCTAAGAGCGTCTTACCTGTACCCGGAGGGCCTACAAGTAGTGCTCCCTTAGGAATTTTACCACCTAGCTCTGTATATTTATCTGGGTTTCTAAGAAAAGCTACGATCTCTTCGATCTCCTCTTTAGCTTCGCTTAGACCTGCAACATCCTTGAACGTAACGCGGGCTGCTGGATTATCCTTGTCAAAAACTTGTGCTTTGGATTTACCAACATTAAAGACTCCACCTCCAGCACCACCACCACTAGACATACGTCTGATAATGAAGAACCAGAAAAGAGCAAGTAGAATAAATGGACCGAAGCTCACAAGAAAGCTCCAGAAAGGATCTCTACCATCCTCATATGTGATTGTAGCAGTGAGATTACCGTGTGATTTAATGGCCTCTTCAAACTTATCTACAGAAGGAATGTTTACAACCATCTTAGGGTCCTTACCAACATTATCGGCAGGGATCTCTAAAATCTCTGCTGCTGTTGACTCCTTTAGGTCAACCACTGCTTGACCCTTCTCTCTATAAACTGTTATCTTATCTACGTCATACTTTGCTATAACTGACTCGAACTTTGTCCAGCTCACCTCTTTGCTTACTCCTTGATCATTAAACAGAAGTAACCCTAGGAATGTGGCTGCAATTACTGCATAAATCCAGTATAAGTTAAATTTAAACTTCGGCATTTTCCCTTTTATATTTGGTGACATTTATTCCTCTCCTCTTTTGTTGGTTTATAATACTACTGCATAACACAAAAGTCATTCCAAAAGATCACGAACAGAATAATTCTGCCATAATTGCTTAATAACGGATGATATTAGTGCCATCTTTGTTCGCTTTACAAGGGCTAAAGGTAGATAAAAAAAATTGTATCACTAAAAAAAAGTATCTACAAAGTTTGCAATTTAGCAAAAAGAACCTACCTTTGCAGTCGTAATAATCAGGGTTCCTTGGCCGAGTGGCTAGGCACCGGTCTGCAAAACCGTTTACGGCAGTTCGAATCTGCCAGGAACCTCTTAAGTGCTAACTAACCTATAGGTCAGTTAGCACTTTTTTTATACCCCAACTCACCTTCAACCTACAACTCTCGGCTCACCCGATAAACCATGGGGACTAAGCATACAGCTTAGTGAGTCTAAAAAGGAAGAACTTTACATCAACAACCCCTCTTAGGCTTGCTCTAAAAGCTTTAATTTTAGCATTAAAAGACTCTGCAAATGCGTTTG
>JBOFEN010000084.1:0-6717 GCA_051648105.1 Bacteroidales bacterium | reverse complement strand
CCTCTCAATATCTCTATCTGTAATTCTAGGCCCTAGTGATCTACAACAGTTTGCACACTCTAAACAGTCAACCTCTTGAAATACTTCTTGATGTAGATAGTGAATCTGATCATCTAAATCGCGAAGTTGACTCTTTTTCAGGCTCTTGAAAAACTTCTTATTTGTATTAGCTGACTTATCAGCCTTATCCTTTAACTGCTTGAGATCCATAAACAATCTATTTCAGCAGGTCTGGTCTAAGTTTTTTAGTTCTCGAGAGAGACTGCTCGTGTTCCCATTCACTAATCAACTTATGATTCCCCGACAATAACACCTCTGGCACCTTCCACCCATTGTAGTCAGATGGTCGCGTATATACAGGAGGAGCTAGGAGGTTATCTTGAAAAGAGTCAGAAAGAGCTGATTGTTCATCTGAGATAGCCCCAGGGATAAGTCTAACTACTGCATCTGTGATAATAGCTGCTGCTAATTCACCACCTGTTAAAACGAAGTCTCCTATTGATATCTCCTTTGTAATGAGATGTTCCCTTATTCTGTAATCTATACCTTTGTAATGACCACACAGAATGATAAGATTCTCAGCCATAGAAAGAGTGTTTGCCATTGGTTGGTTGAATTGCTCTCCATCAGGTGTAGTGAATATAATCTCATCATAATCTCTCTCAGCCTTAAGACTATTTATAGCTCTCTCAATAGGTTCGATTTGAAGGACCATTCCAGCACAGCCTCCAAAGGCATAATCATCAACTCGATTATGCTTTTGCGTTGAATACTCTCTTAGGTTATGCAGATGAATCTGAGCTAAGCCTTTATCTTGTGCACGCTTAACTATTGAGTGTGTAAGTGGACTCTCAATAAGTTCTGGCAATACAGTTATTATATCTATTCTCATATGAGTAATTATCTTTTATCTTGTTTAGAAGTTACAATCTCAAGTGTTGCTACAAGGGCATAACCAAGGAGTAATAATAACAGAGCGCTCCAAGGGAATGTCTCAGGTAAAATATTAGCCTCCAACAAAGGCTTGGTAACCCCGTGTCTATCTACGTATGTCTCTAAAGTCTCTTTCCATGGCCAAACCTTATTAAGGGAGCCAAACATAAACCCTGTAAGGAGTGCTATTGTAATATTATAGAATCGTGATAGGAGAAATGATAGCAAGTTAGAGAATGAAACAATACCTATTGTTGCTCCTGCTATAAAGGTAGCAATAACAGATACTTTTAGCTCCTTTATGGCATCCATCATGAAGAAGTATTTACCCAAAAGCACAAGTATAAAGCTACCTGATATACCTGGTAGTATCATTGCACAAATAGCTATGCTACCACATAGAAATATAAACCAATAGCTATCTGGAGTGTTTGCTGGAGTAGACACTGTAATAAAGAATGCTACAATAGCTCCCAAAACAAATCCTATGATTGGGCCTAAGCTCCACTTGCCTACTCTCTTAGATACGTAATATGTAGAGGCCATAACCAATCCAAAGAAGAATGACCAAACCATTACTGGGTGATTAGTCAGCAGATAGGTAATAATCTTAGCTAGTGACATAAAGCTTATTGCAATACCTGCAACCACAGAGATCAAGAAGTTTGCGTTTATGGCACTCCAAAACTCCTTTATTCTAAAAGTAAACAGCATCTTTAGACTTGATGCATTGACACTCTTTATAGAATTAATTAGCTCCTCATAAATACCAACTAGAAAGGCAATAGTTCCTCCTGAGACACCAGGTACAACATCTGCAGCACCCATCCCCATTCCTTTCAATACTAATGTAAGATAATCATTGATTCCTCTTTTCATATATAATATACTATATTTAACCCCGTAAGAGATAGTTACTTAAATATTGAGCTGCATACGAAAACGAGAACTTCCACCAATATAAAGATTGGCTTTTAGTAAAACGTATTCCGTTTGCAGCTCAATACATATTATACCTCAACTATGCTCTAGGAGATATAAATTACTTATTTCTTAGCTTTCTCTTTGCTCCATGAATCCTTCAAAGAGACAGTACGGTTAAAGACAAGTGTATCGTTTGTCGACTCTTTATCAACACAGAAGTATCCCAAACGAGTAAACTGGAAGCGCTCCATAGGTTTAGCATTTGCCAAGAATGGCTCTACCTTACATCCCTTGAGTACTCTCAATGAATCTGGGTTGATCAACTCGCGGAAATCTCTATCACGCTCCTCGTCTAAGTCCTCCACAACGAAGAGTCTGTCATAAAGACGAACTTCAGCATCTACAGCTGTTGCTGCTGAAACCCAGTGAAGCGTACCTTTAACCTTACGGTTTGACTCTGGCATACCGCTTTTAGTCTCCTTATCATACTCACAGTGAATCTCTGTAACATTACCTTCACTATCAGTAATACAACCAGTACATTTAACAATATATGCACCTTTAAGGCGAACCTCCTGCCCCGGAGTCATACGGAAGAACTTCTTAGGAGGGTTCTCCATGAAATCCTCACGCTCGATATATAATTCTCTCGAGAATGGCATATCATGCTCACCTGAGTTTTCATCTTCAGGATTGTTAGAGATAGAGATCATTTCAACCTCTCCCTCTGGGTAGTTCGTAACAACAAGTTTAACTGGATCAATTACCGCAGAAACCCTTGTTGCTGACTTATTTAGATCTTCACGAACGCTATGCTCTAGAAGAGAGATATCTATCATACCATCAACTTTGGTATATCCAATACGGTCAATGAAATTGCGTACAGATGCTGGTGTATAACCTCTTCGGCGAAGACCAGAAACTGTAGGCATACGAGGATCATCCCATCCTGCTACTATACCCTCTTGCACTAATTGAAGAAGCTTTCGCTTACTCATCATCGTATATGTGATGTTTAGGCGATTAAACTCAATCTGTCTTGGTCTATAACTATCATCTTCTTTAAGTTGGTCTACAAACCAATCGTATAGAGGGCGGTGAACCACAAACTCTAGAGTACAAATTGAGTGAGTTATCCCCTCAAAGAAGTCACATTGTCCGTGAGCAAAATCGTACATCGGATAAACATTCCACTGACTACCAGTACGGTGGTGTGGGTGTTTAATAATACGATAGATAATAGGGTCACGCATGTGCATGTTTGGAGAGGTCATATCTATGCGAGCACGAAGAACACATTCACCCTCAGCAAACTCACCCTCGTTCATTCTACGGAAAAGATCTAAATTCTCTTCTACAGAGTGCTTCTCGAAGTATTTGCTAATAACCCCAGCTTGAGTAGGAGTACCCTTCTCGACTGCAATCTCTTCTGCTGATTGAAAATCAACGTAAGCAAGTCTACGCTTAATCAATTCAACTGCAAAGTCATAAAGTTGTTGGAAATAGTCCGAGGCGTAGTAGAGGCGATCTTCCCAATCAAAACCAAGCCACTTAATATCCTCCATTATTGCATCAACATACTCTACGTCCTCTTTCACCGGGTTTGTGTCGTCGAAGCGAAGGTTACACTTACCACCATATCTCATGGCAGCACCAAAATCCATGCAAATAGCTTTTGCATGACCAATATGTAGATATCCATTAGGCTCAGGCGGGAAACGAGTATGAACACGTTTACCATTCTTCCCCTCTTTCAAGTCATTCTCAATGATCGATTCAATGAAGTTGAGGCTACGTTTCTCTGCCTCTTCTTCTCTTACAATATTTTCCGCCATAATTGAGCTATTTGATTCAATTGTTTCTTTTTCTGTTTAGATGGCAAATTTAAGAATTTGCGATTATATCTACCCTACTTTCTAGATTCTTTTTTACAAAAAGTAGACACGCTTAACCCTAAGTGAGATAGATGTCAGAATCTCATATGGGATAGTCCCCAACTCTTTTGCCAATCTTTCTATTGATTGCTCTTTGCCAAATACAACTACTTTATCCCCCTCTTGTGCTTGTGGGATATCACTAATATCTATCATACATAGGTCCATACATATATTTCCCACTATTGGAGCAGCAATGCCATCCACAAATAGTGAGCCAGCACCATTGCCTAGACGGCGATCCAATCCATCAGCATAACCAATTGGAATAGTAGCAATTCGAGAGTCTCGCTTAAGAATAGTTCGACGTCCATAACCAACGCTCTCGCCTGCACTTAAATCTTTTATCTGAAGAATGGTAGATTTAAGAGTTGAAACGCTCTCTAACTGATCACTATTACCACTTGCTGTAACACCATATAGACCAATCCCAAGTCTAACCATGTCCATTTGGTGAGAAGCAAACCTCTCTATGCCGCCTGTATTTAATATATGTCTAAGCACCTTGTGAGTACATACACTATCAATTCTATCTGCACAACGTGTAAACAAAGCAATCTGATTTATAGTGAACTCATCATGAGCCGGATCCTCACTAGCTACAAGATGTGAGAAAAGTGACCTAATCCTCAATGTATCTTGTTGCTCTAGAATTGGAATAAGAGTGTCAAGATCAGACTCCCTAAAGCCAAGTCTATTCATCCCTGTATCTATCTTTAAGTGAATAGGATACTGAGATAATCCTTGCCTATCAGCTACTTGCTTAAGCTCCTTTAGTAATCTTAGACTGTAAACCTCTGGTTCTAGGTTATAATTAAATAAAGTGTGAAGAGTTCCCATCTCAGGGTTCATCACAATTATAGGCATTGTAATTCCTGACTTTCTAAGCTCAACACCCTCGTCTACTACAGCTACAGCAATATAGTCACATCGATGCTCTTGCAAAGTCTTTGCCAACTCAAAAGCACCAGCACCATAACCGAAAGCCTTTACCATTGCAATTATCTTGGTACTTGGCTCCAATTTAGACCTATAATAGTTTAAATTGGAAGCTATAGCCCCCAAATTAACCTCCAATATTGTCTCATGGAGTTTAAGCTCCAACCTCTCTAGTATCTCTTCAAAGCAAAATGAACGCGCTCCTTTTAGAAGTATAAGCTCATTGGAGAAACTTTCAGCACATCCTGATAATAAAAAAGCCTGCGTTGATGCATAGAAAGAACAGTTACCCTCAAATAAAGAAGAGTGATTCATTATCTCTTTTCCAATCCCGATAAAACGATCAACACCACTTTGTCTTAGCAATTTACTCACCTGCCTATATTGAGATACCGGTATCATCCCATAACTATTCAGATCAGATAATATCACACATTTACGAAGTTGAGAACTATTCGAGCGTCGGTTAAGAAACTCAACAGAAGTCTCCAATGAGCTCATATCCAGATTATAGCTATCATTAATAATCTGACAACCTGAGCGACCCTCTTTTAACTCCAAACGCATAGGTATAGACTCTAATCTAGACATCTTTTCAGATATATCACTTGAAGAATAGCCAAAATAGAGCATAACAGCCAAACACTGTATTGCATTCTCAATAGAACAGTCATCAACGAAAGGGATTACAACCTCCTGCCTAACCCCAAACATAAAGTAGAACAATTTACTCGAACTACTATCAGTGATTATTCTATCTATATATAGAGGTTGTGATTTATCCACCCGTGACCAAGCAAACTCCTGAGCACCCAAACAAGCCTCACGAAGAGACTCAACCAAGAGTGCATTATCAGCATTATATATCAGCAGATCACAATCCTTAAACAGAGAGATCTTCTCTAGACACTTCTCCTTCTTACTAGAGAAGCCCTCTGAGTGAGCCTCTCCAAGGGTTGTGAATAGACCAATAGTAGGTGCGATAATTGCACGTAACCGTTTCATCTCCTCAGGTTCAGAGATCCCAGCTTCAATTATTGCCAACTCCGTATTCCTATCTATCTTCCACAACGAAAGAGGAACACCAATCTGCGAGTTGAAACTTCTAGGTGAGCGAGTAACCCTTCGGCTATCATTGAGAAGTTGATACAACCACTCCTTTACTATTGTTTTACCATTACTTCCAGTTATTGCTATAAGGGGCATAGTAAATCGAGACCTATGCTCTTTCGACAACAACTGTATAGCATCTAATGCGTTAGGAACTTTGATAAATCCAGCATCACTATACTGCCCTATATCCTCAGGTAGGCTCGTAACAACAAATGCACGAACGCCACAATAATACAAATCTTTTATATAATTATGTCCATCCCCCTTCTTTGTTTTGAATGCAAAAAAGAGAGACTCCTCTGGATAGATCAACGAACGGCTATCAGTTAACAGCTCACTAATCAAACAATCCCCATTACCCAATAGCTCCCCATTGACAATCTTAGCTACTTCGCTTAATAAGTATTGCATATCTTTCGTAAATCTTCAATTTCTAATTCTAAATCAAAATGTGGGTAACGAGCATCGAACTCCTCCATTTTCAACAAACAGCTCTTAAGAAATGCAACATGACGCTCATCCATACCATTTGACGGCCTGTGATTAAGCATACGTCTTATCTTACCCCACTCTTGTAACTCTTTCTGGCTCTCAGATGAGAAGTATGTTTCAGAAAACCTATCCCATACATACTCAACACCAACATCACTAGGGTGTATCATATCAGAATCATAAAACCTGTAGTCTCTCAATTCATCCATGAATATCTCATAAGCTGGAAAGTACTCCATTGTAGAGCTCCACTCTATTAAGTCATCAATTGCAAGCAATAAAGTAGCTTTACTACACTGATTGCCAAATGCCCCATCTTTCCAGTGTCGTATAGGGCTAACTGTAAAGATAACCCTTATAGGCACTCCAGAACGGAACTCCT
>JBOFEN010000083.1:0-18608 GCA_051648105.1 Bacteroidales bacterium | reverse complement strand
CTCTAGTGTAGTTGCAACTGCTTCGCTAGAGTATTTTGAAATGATATTCTCGAATGTTGACCTTAGTCTGAATCTATACTCCTGTTGAGGATCAAGACCAGTGGCATTGTATCTGTTTGCATCAATAGGTTCGTCTTTAACAACGAAGGTGCGGATACGATTGTCTCGTGTGATCACAAGATCATCCATCGACATATTACCACTGTTTTTGTTGTAAACAATTTTAATGGCTTTGATCTTCTTCTCTTCATCTATATCAAGGGAGAAGTTTGATTTGCTTGTTCCCATCGGTTGTGTTGCTAGCTCCATCCACTCTTGGTTGCTCTTTCCAAAAATGGTGAAAGATGAGCTAGAGGCACTGTTTGATACATATACGAACTCAACTTTGATGATATTTGACTCTTCGAGAGGACTCTCTATGTAGGCTCCATCAACTTTCAGACCAAGAGAGTTAGGGCTTTTCCCTGAGCTGTTTGCAGAGGTGTAATTTGAGCAGTTGTAGTTGCTCCACCCTTGAGGCATTGGTGCTCCTTTTGAATCTACGTTATCGAAATTTAGCTCCTCAGTAATTACATCTCCCACTTGGGTGAATATATCAAGTAGGAAGGCAATGGCATTTTCGGTTCTGCTCCAGCTCAATACAATAGAGTTTGAGGTTATCTCTTCAGCTTCAGGGGCCTCAGGGGCAGTGAGTGCTAGTGTTTTGAACCTCATAGAGTTGGCAGATAGGGTGGTATTATCCTCGCTATATGCCTTTACTTCGTAGATATACTCTGTTTCTGGTCTGAGGTACTCTACTTTAAGGTTGTTTGTATTACCAGCCTCAAGGTCTGTGAAAATGTAGTTTCGAGAGTTTGAGGGTACCATTGTGTGTGTTGCTAATGATGCAATATGGTCAATAGTCTCAACGTTCCACTCCAGGAGGTCAAATATGTTTGCACCATTCGTAATG
Source organism: Bacteroidales bacterium (assembly GCA_051648105.1). Classification (GTDB taxonomy): domain Bacteria; phylum Bacteroidota; class Bacteroidia; order Bacteroidales; family UBA7332; genus UBA7332. The sequence goes on along the minus strand of JBOFEN010000083.1, from coordinate 17,656 downwards.
CCAGCCTTGCGATAGAGGGTCATGTTTTCACCCCACTTGGTGGTTGAGTTTAGATTGCCAATAAGATCTATCATCACTCCATCTCGAAGAAGAACGATAGGGTCGTCACCATTGAAACTCAGTGATCTATGCTCAGATATAAGATTTGCCATATCCAATATCTCTTGTGAGGCTTGATAGTAGGCAATCAGGTATGTAGCTCCACTCTCAATAGTGCCTGTGAGGTTAAGTGGTGTGTGGTATAGCTCTCCAAATCCATTATATTGGTAGTTGAGACTATAAGCAGATAGGTCAATGCTTTGAGTTGTCCCGTTATATATCTCTACGGCTTTGTTGTAGCTGCTACCCTCTACATAACTAGAGAATATTAGATCGCCTGCCTTAGTGTTCTCTTGGAATATGTCAACGCTGTATCTTTTGGCTGAAGGTTGTGTGATCCAGCTAAGATCGGCTGTTGTTGAACCAATTTGTGTAGGGAACTCTATTAGGAAGTCGCGACAGATGTATGACTCAACGGCAACTTTACGTACTTGGTCAAGCTCATCAGATAGTATCATCAGAGTATCTCTAAGTAGTCCGAAGCTATTGTCTGTTCGTTCTATCTGAAGGTTGGTTCCACTCAATAGTTCCTGTGGTGTTAGTTCACTTTGCGAGATCTCATATCTACCGCCCTGACTCCATCTTAGAGATATGTCACCAGAGAAATTTCCACCTTTAAACCTTAATTCTCCACTAGGTGTGGCATCTGCACTAGTAAATCCTAGGTTGAGGCTTTGATTAATGATAGGTTCAATAAGGTATGGTCCCTCAGGTGCTGGGAAACTATAAGCAAGGAGTGTATCTTTGCCCCATATATAGTCCACAAGCTCTGGGAAGTCAATGAATGGGTTTCTGTTTCCTTGCAAGTTGTAAACTGAGTCAGCACGTGCTATCTCCTTTTCACTTACAGGATCTTGATTGCACCACTCACGTAGTAGGTTTATAGCCCATGGTTTCCAAACTGGATATTGGTTATTATCCATCATTGGAGAGTTCCAGATGGGTGCTAGATCTTCATAAGCGACTGCCATATATAGGTATGTTCTAGCGAAGTCACCTTTGAATTCGTCTGCTGGTTCAAAGGCAGTACCGGTGAATCCATGGTATATATTTGCTCCTACTTTGCTGACCTCATTGTCGTAAGATGGGTTTGTGACAATACCCAGAGGGTGATTGCTCTTTCTTTGATTGGCAGTAGCATCAGAGGGGTATAGATGGAAGAGGTCCTTGTAGGCGTTGTTCTCCAAACCTCCCCACCAACTCTTAGGTAGTGAGTGCTCAATGTTCATCTCTGAGATGGAGTTGAATCCTTCGAAGCTTCTAACAATAGGGGAGTACATGTCCCATATGTTGTTGTCGTCTATACGGTCAGTAGAGTAGAATCCTTGCCATGTTTTTCCCTCACCACCACCGTAACTAAGCATCTTTGCACGAGATACAATCTTGTGAAGAGCGCTCTTTAGCTCCTCTTTCTTCAACCCATCGGCCTCTATATAGTAGCCCGTTGGAGGGGCGGCATTGAGAGTGATAGAGAGTCCTCCTGAGAGGGCTAGCACTGTAAGTGCAGATCTAAATTTGTAGTTACTCATCTGATAATTTTATAAGCATTTTGTTTTATCCACAAATATAACTAAAACAAGCCGTATAACTCTTAAAAGTGTAGAGTTATACGGCCTGTTTTGATTCACTAAGATAGTGTTTGTCGATATTGATGTAGATATTATTACTATCTTGCAGGACTAAAACTAATAATATCAAAAGGATCTATGAACTATAATTTTGCACAACAGATAAACCCATATCTTGAGAGTCATAACTATGCATCTGCTGCTCAGATGATAGAGCAGAGGATTGCCGAATCAACACATCGAGGCTTTGATAATGCTTTGGGTGTGGATCTAACACCTCAGTCTCATGAGTTGGCTCTATGGATAGAGGATTACTATATGGAGATTGCTGAGGGGGAGGTGCCAGTGAAGGCTCTATTTTTAGAGCTTAACAGTTTCACTGAAGAGTTTGATAAGTGGTACTTTAATATCTTCTCTTACTTCTTTGATGGTGGTACGAGTGAGTTCGAGTGGTTGCTTGATTTTGATACAGACGCTACTTATGAGGAGGTTTTTCCTTTGGTTGATATAGATGGAGCTATGGAGCCTTTCGAGCTTTTCAATATCTTAAGTCAAAGACAGAGTGTCGCGCAGAGTATACAAGATAACCATGATTGGGCAGAGCAACTTATTATCACTCGAGCAGCTGAGTTGGTTAGTGCAGCTCATAATAAGGCTAAGGAGTATGACCTTGAGTGGGCCGACCTTCCTTTGTATGTCTCTGTTAAGGATTATAACTTTGCTGTTAGAACTATCTAGTATCCTCCCCAAAGTATGAGTTAATGGCAGAGATCTTATCAGATTCTTTATCTATCTCACTTAGTTGTATCTGGCGTAAATTATCATCCTCACTACTCCATGGAGTTAGGTATAACTTGTTTACTTCACGCACAATATCCTCAACGGTGTCTGCCACGATGCAGCACTTGGCGATCTCTGTACCTTTGATGATCTGTGTGTTAACTAAGCAGTGTCCTCCTTTGTAGAGAGCATTTACAACCTTTAGCTTGGCTCCAGTGGATTGAAAGGTAAGAAGTATGTTTACCTTGGCAGATCTGATAAGAGAATCGAGTGATGAGTCTGTTGGGCTCTCTACTAGTACCACACGAGGTGAGTTATCTATTAGAGTCTTTATGTGTTCTGGAGGGTTAGCACCAGCTACTATCAGATCAATAGCCAATTTAGGTACAATGTTTTCAATGATCCATCTTACTGCATAGCTATTCTCTTCAACTTGAAGATTTCCGTGGTAGAGGATATAGTTGCCATCACCTTTTACTCCTTTTACGAAGTTACTGGCGTGGAAGCATGGCATTAGTTCTACTTGGGTTTTGCTATATTTATCTCTGAAGTATTTAGCATCGGATTCAGAAATAGCAAATATCTTTTGTGCATGAGGTACTACTCTTTTCTCAAAAATACAAAGTCGTAGGGCTTCTACTTTATAGAATAGCTTATGTATTGGATTGTTGCTTATCTGACTTAGTGCGTTGTAGTAGTCGTGCTCCACATTGTGCATTCTTATCCACTTCTCTCGGTTGGCAAGCGTATGGTGTTCTAACCAGTAGCATGAAAAGAGTCCCTCGAAGAGTATGGGCGCTTGGTTTACTTGTAACCTCTCTAGTAGCTCTCTGTTTTGTCTGCTTTTTACCGTGTATGGGAGTGTTGAGATGTTGTTTATTACACCTACTTCTCTAGGATAGCAGTATAGCTTGTCTACAACTTGCTCAACCTCAGGTGATACCTCACGGTAGTAGATATATGTGTGTAGCGTTATATAGTAGCCAGCCTCTTTGAGGGTTTTAAGTTTGTAGAATACATCGATGACCCCTCCATAGTTCGTGGGGTAGGGGTACTGGAAAGATACGACGTGAATCTCTCTTTTCATAATGTGTATTTTATAAAATTTATTTACTGACAAACATACAAAATAACTCTCTTTAGTTTACACAAAAGTGATAAGATATTACATTTGCAACAAATAATACAAAACCGACAAGAATGTATAAAAAGACTGACTATTCGCTGATCAACAATAATACTTTTCATATAGAGGCATCTGCAAAGGAGTTTGTGGAGTATGAGACGATTGATGAGCTTCGAGGCGCTTTGAGTGAGGCTCGTGACTCAAACCTACCTATTCTTCATATTGGGGAGGGTAGTAACTTGTTGTTTACTACGGATTATCCTGGTTGTGTACTTCATAGTGCAATAAGGGATATTTCAATAATTGAGCAGAGTGATTCGGATGTTATTTTGCGAGTTGGAGCAGGTCTTAATTGGGATTGCTTCGTGGAGTATGCAGTGAATAATGGTCTCTATGGTGCCGAGAATTTATCGCTGATACCTGGGGAAGTTGGTGCTTCGGCAGTACAAAATATTGGTGCTTATGGTATTGAGGCTAAGGATATTATTGTGGCTGTAGAGACTATAAATGTTTGTGATGGTGAAGCTAGGGAGTTCTCACTTGAGGAGTGTAACTATGGTTACAGGTCAAGTATCTTTAAAGGGGAGCTATCGGGCAAGCAGATAATAACTTATGTTAGATTTAGATTGAGTAAACGTGAGGAGTATACTCTTGGTTATTCTAATCTTAAAGAGTTATTAGGTGGTGAGGCCCCTTCTTTGGAGAGGTTGAGAAGATTGATTATTGAGGTGCGTGAGAGTAAGCTCCCTGATCCAAAAGAGCTTGGTAATGCTGGTAGCTTCTTTATGAATCCATATATCCCTATCGAGCAGTATGAGCATCTGAAAGTAGAGTATCCTACTATGCCTCACTATCCAGTGGATGAGACGAGAGTCAAAGTGCCAGCTGGATGGCTCATTGAGCAGTGTGGTTGGAAGGGTCGCTCTTTGGGAAGAGCCGCAGTTCATAGTAAGCAGGCTTTGGTTGTTGTAAATCTTGGTGGAGCAGTGGCTCAAGAGGTTGTAGATATAGCTGATGCTATAATAGAGTCTGTACATCAGAGGTTTGCTATTCGTCTTAAGCCAGAGGTGATATATATATGATATAAAGGGTTGTTAAAAGTGTGATTAATTAGAATTAGATATTGCAATCACAGATATTTTGGGCTACCTTTGCTCGATTTTACAAAACTATTTCTAATGAAAGTATATAACCTTGCCGAAGGCAATTCTGAGTTAAATCGTTTCGTCGCAGAGATTCGTGACATAAACGTACAGGGAGACAGTCTCCGATTCCGTCGCAACATAGAGCGCATAGGTGAAGTAATGGCTTACGAAATTAGTAAAACTTTTGACTACAGCATAAAGCAGATACCTACACCACTAGGTATTGCGCCGACTAATACAGCTGACGATAAAGTTGTTATTGGCACAATCCTTCGTGCTGGACTACCTTTTCATCAAGGGTTCTTGAGCTATTTGGATAAGGCAGAGAATGCTTTTGTTTCGGCTTATAGAAAGTATAAGGATGCTCTTAAATTCGATATTAACATCGAGTATATAGCATCTCCTAGTATTGAGGGTAAGACTCTAATCTTAACTGATCCGATGCTTGCAACGGGTAGCTCGATGGAGTTGGCTCTAGGCGCAATGCTAACTAAGGGTAAGCCTGAGAAGATTATATTGGCTTCTATTATTGCTAGTCAGCCAGCTGTAGATTACCTAAAAAAGGTGATCAAGCATGATAATGTGACACTGTGGACTGCGGCTATTGACCCAGAGATTAACGAGCACTCATACATCATTCCAGGACTTGGTGATGCTGGTGATTTGGCTTATGGTGAGAAGGAGTAGTGTCTGCTGCTCAAAAAAACAAAAAAGGCTATCAGCTCAATTGAGATGATAGCCTTTTTTATGTAATATTGTGTATTATAGATATTTAATGGTCCATGCATTAAAGCGAGTAAGGCCCTCTTGTCCGAATCGAGCAATGGATTTACGTACCTCTTCTATTGTCCTCTCTTGTGTTGGGTTGGATTTGGAGAAGAACTTGTCTGCAAAGCATATTATCTGTTCCTCTTCGGATATAGGCATCATGTCTCTATGTGGAAGAGGGAGAGAGCGTGCAACTATTTCATATAGTGAGATGCCAGTTCCTGTGTGTCTCTCACAGACAAGTGCGTGACGTGGGTGTCCCTCGGCTTCAAGTAACTCAGACCCTATGATGCCATGTCTTATGTATGGTTCTGTGCCTTTACAGTGTATATCGGGAGCATAAGTTGCACCTACTCCAATATCATGGAGTAGTGCAGCCTGGTATATGAACTCCTGGTCTACCTCGAGCTCTGGATGTAGCTGTGCTACTTCAATGGCTTTTGTAGCGACCTTGTGTGAATGGGATAGTACTAGTCTATAGAGCTCTGTATCAGCCCCAAGGTGCTTTTTGAGTATCTCTATTGCATTCATGCTAATCCTCCTCTTTGTTTTGCTTAATTAAAGAATAACACCACTACCAAGGCACAGTTTTTGGTCAGTGTCGTAAACAACAGTAAACTGTCCAGAAGCAATCCCAATGATCTTGTTTTCAGACTCTATACGCATATGGCCAGCCTCTTCGAATAGTGTGCCGTGAGAGAACTCAGGTGTGTGTCTGATCTTGAAGCATACCTCTTTACCATTTGTTAGGTCTCCTAGTGGGTTGTGTCCAATGAATCGGAATCCATCTAGGTTTACATGGTTGTCTCCATTTGAGAACTCATAGTGAGAGGCGTTAGATATGTAAACTACGTTTGCTTCTATATCTTTTTTGACAACGAACCAAGGTCCACCATGTAGTCCTATTCCTTTGCGCTGTCCGATGGTGAAGAACCAATATCCATTGTGCGTGCCCAGTACTTTTCCTGTTTCGAACTCAACCAGTTTTCCTTTTTTCTCTCCTAGGTATCTCTTGATGAAGTCGTTATAGTTGATTTTGCCAAGAAAGCAGATACCTTGTGAATCTTTTCTTTGTGCGCTTATCAGGTTTGCTTGTTGTGCAATCTCTCTAACTTGTGGCTTTGGTATGTCACCTAGAGGGAACATAAGTTTTGAGAGCTGTGGGTAGTTGATTTGTCCAAGGAAGTATGTTTGGTCCTTGAATTTATCAGCTGCTGTTGAAAGGTAAATCTGATCTCCAATAGTTGTAGTTGAGGCGTAGTGTCCTGTTGAGATCTTATCGAAATCTTTACCCCATCTCTCATTGAAGTATCCAAACTTAATATATTGGTTGCAAAGCATATCTGGATTTGGGGTAAGTCCTCTCTTAACACTCTCTATGGTGTAAGATACAACCGTGTCCCAATACTCTTGGTGGAGTGAAACCATCTCAACCTTTAAACCATACTTTCTAGCAAGCCAGTTAACGATAATCATATCATCTTCGGCAGGACAGTCGATATATCCATGTTCATCTTCCATACCAATTTTGATATAGAAGATGGTAGGATCGTATCCCATCTCTTTAAGTAGGTGTACAGTAACGGAGCTGTCAACTCCTCCAGATACAAGTGCTGCTATATTCATACTCTAATAATCAGTTTTTTATGTTGATAGCTTAGTCGTATGGGCTTTGTACCACAATACTCTAAGGCTTACTGCAAAATTAGTGAATTATTTCCTAATCCTTAGTAGCCTTAATGTATTGATCATTCCTAATTAATATAGTTTAGCAGAAGCTAGCTCATGGTTTATCCTCACTCTTGATCTATGCTGTTGTAGATAGTTTCATTGATAAAGGATGTTAGTTCATACCATTGTTTGCCCATAAGAAGTTCCTCGAGTGAACCATTCTCTCTAATTGATCCAATAAAAAGGATATCAGCTGTATCAATGATTAATCTATTTCTAGCCATAGCATTGTGCTCTCTAATGCATCTCTGCTCTGGTTTAAAAGGTGAGGCTAGTAGTAATCTATTGGTGTCGAGTATCTCTTTTAGTTTTGGCCCTATAGTTGTTGGTAGTGAACGAGGTAGTATACATATAGCAGCACCACCTCTAGAGAGTTGCTCCTTTACCACATATCGCTCAAGGGGTGAGTGTGCTCCAGAGTATATTGCATCATCATGTATATCAAGGGTCTCTAACCAACTGCTAGCTATGGGGTATAATAGAGTGGGGCTATCTCTTGAGGAGAGAAAGCCCACTAGTCGCCTGTTTAGCAGATTTAGATTCCCGAGATAGTACATCGGATTCTTATTTATTGTATATGTTTTACAAACAAAGAGTTGATGGTTAAGGTTTATGTGTTAGTTGATTTAATTTATCTCTCTTATCTGTAAAGATCTATGTATAGGTAGGCTTAGGTGGTAACATGACGTAGTGTTACTTCTTTGTATAATTGGGGTAGACGTGTGTTAATTAGTTATTTATAGTAACCCGAGTATTCTATTTCTTGCAATAAGGCATGCTCCAATCATACCACTCTTGTCTCCAAGTTTAGATAGTTTGATCTGAGTATCCTTGCTGACGAGGTTAAGCGAATATTTCTTTACAGCACTCTTTATTGGAAGTAGGATGTAGTCATCGGTTTGAGCAAGTGTGCCTCCAATGATTACAAGTTCTGGGTTGAATAGATTGATAAGGCTGGCTATGCCTTTACCAAGGTTAGTTCCAATCTCCTCTACAATATCTATCATCAGCATATCCTCTTTATTAACAGCGTTAACAAGGTCTTCAGTCCTTATTGAAGCCCCTTCGTCGATAGCGTTACTCAATATGGACTTAACTCCCTCTTTATGTCTCTCTAATAGTATGCGATACATGGCTGATCCAGAAGCTCCAGTCTCGAGACATCCTTTTTTACCGCAATGGCAGAATACCTCATTCTTGAATGACTCGATGTGGCCTAGTTCACCAGAGAATCCAGAGTGTCCATAATATAGTTTGCCGTCTAAGATGAGTCCCATGCCTAGGCCCCAGCTAACGTTTATGAAGATAACATTTTTCTCATGCGTGATGCATCCGTTCATATATTCACCATAGCACATTGACCTAGAGTCATTTTCTATATATACTTTGTGGCCAAGTTTACGCTCAAGCATGTCTGTTAGAGGTTCCTCGTTGAAGTAGAATGTACTATAACTATAACCTGTTGCTGAGTTTACTCGTCCAGACATATTTATAGCAATAGATATAATTCTATCATCATTAAGGTTGTTACGAGTAATAAACTCATTGATTGACTTACAAAGTGAGTTTAGTGCCTCTGGTGTATTCTCTAGTTTAAACTCTATGTTTGACTCTGACATAATTAAGTTGCCAGTAAAGTCAAATGCACCTATAGATAGAGAGTGTCTTTTAATGTCAACACCGACAAAATAACCTGCGTTTGGATTTAGACCATATATGTTTGGTTTTCTACCCCCAGCCGTGTCATGCTTGCCAAAATCCAGCACATAGCCACTTTCAATTAATTCAATATTAAATTTATTTATTGTAGGTACGCTAAGATTTAGCTCCTTGCAAATCTCTGAGATTGAGCTATTGCCTTTTATTGCAAATAGTCTCAAGATCTCTCTTTTTATGCTGTCAGACTTGGTTGAAGCATCAATTATAGCTCTTAATTCACTCATAATAGTCTCTTATTTATAAATATCAATGCAAATTAAACGATAAATTTTAAGAACTCAATAGGAATAATGCAATAATAATCATTGGGTGTAGTATCTGTGCAAATAATGGGGCCACTTTTAATTAGTTGGCATTTAGTGCTCTATATTAAAATGGTCATTATTTTGAGATCTGATAAATGAGTATATATTTATTTAATCGCTGGCTTTAGGCTTATAAAATTGAACTAATTTCATCCATTTAATAAAATAATTTACTAATTGCTTTGTTGTTTGTGTAATTGTTTGTTTATTTGCAACACGATATTGTAACACATATTTAATAATATATCAAATACCACGATGGGAAATTACAAATTCATAGAGGGTCTTATAAATGCACCTTTCACTCCTTTCGATGAAAAAGGGGAGGTTAATCTAGAGCCAATTGCTAAATACGCAGAACTATTATCAAAAAACGGCCTAAAGGGAGTTTTTATAAATGGATCTTCGGGTGAGGGGTATATGTTGACTGAAGAGGAGAGAATGATGCTTGCTGAAAAGTGGGTAGAGGTTTCACCAAAGGATTTTCAAGTAATAGTTCATGTGGGAAGTACATGTGTTAAGATGAGTCGTAGACTTGCTGAGCACGCCCAAAGAATTGGAGCATCAGCAGTAGGAGCTATGGCATCACCATTCCCTAAAGCTAGTAGAGTTGAAGAGTTGGTAAAGTATTGTGAGGAGATTGCTATTGGTGCACCAGAATTACCATTCTATTTCTATCATATTCCAGCATTAAGTGGAGTTTACTTACCAATGCTTCCTTTCTTGAAGGCTGTGGATGGAAGAATCCCGAACTTCGCTGGAATCAAATATACTTACGAGAGTATATACGAATATAACCAATGTCAGCTATACGCGGGAGATAGATTCCAGATGCTTCATGGTCAGGATGAGACCATACTACCAGCACTAGCAATGGGTGGAGCACAAGGAGGAATAGGTGGAACTACCAACTATAATGGTAAAGAGCTTAATGGTATTATCGAGGCTTGGAAAGCTGGAGACCTAGAGAGTGCACGTGAGAAACAGAATTTTGCTCAGGCAGTGATTAATGTTATCTGTAACTATAGAGGTAATATAGTTGGAGGGAAAAGGATCATGAAACTTATTGGTCTAGATTTAGGGAAAAACAGAACACCTTTTCAAAATATGACTCAACAAGAGGAAGATGCCATGATAAAAGAGCTTGAGGCTATAAACTTCTTTGAAAGGTGTAATCAACTATAATAATAATACGTGATAAACTGAATGGAAAATTATCTGAGAAACTGGAACGGACAATATAAAAAGGATCTAACGGAGAATATTCTTCCTTTCTGGATGAAATATGGACTGGATAGAGAGAATGGAGGGGTTTATACCTGCCTCGGTAGGGATGGATCACTTATAGACAGTACAAAGTCTGTATGGTTTCAAGGCCGATTTGCTTTTGTATGTGCATATGCTTACAATAATATAGAGAAGAATCCAGAGTGGTTGAAGGCCTCAAAGTCATGTATTGATTTTATTGAGAGATATTGCTCAGATGAAAATGGGCATATGTATTTTGAAGTAACTGCAGAAGGAAAGCCTTTAAGAAAGAGACGATATGTTTTTTCTGAAACATTCGCCGCAATTGCAATGTCTGAATATGCTATCGCCTCAGGGGATAAGAGTTATGCAGAGAAAGCGTTATCTCTCTTTAGATTGATAAAAAAATTCGTATCCACACCTGGCTTCCTTGCTCCTAAATACGAATCTACACTCCAGGCAAAAGGTCACTCTCTATGCATGATATTAATAAATAGTGCATCGAGAATAAGAGAGGCCATTGATGCTCCAGAGTTGACACAACAGATTAATGAGTCGATAGAGGAGATAAAGAGTCATTTCATGAATCATGAATTTGAAGCTCTTCTTGAGATGGTTGGACCTAATGGAGAGTTCATCGATACAATAAATGGTAGGGTTATTAATCCTGGGCACTGTATTGAAACAGCATGGTTTATACTCGAGGAGGCAAAATATCGTAGTTGGGATCCTGAGTTGACAAAGTTAGGACTAACAATACTTGATTGGTCTTGGAAGTGGGGTTGGGATGAGAAGTTTGGTGGAATCATCAATTTTAGAGATTGTAAGAATCTACCGCCTCAAGATTATGCGCATGATATGAAGTTCTGGTGGCCTCAAACGGAGGCAATTATAGCAACACTTTATGCATATCAAGCATCTGGGGATAAGAAATACCTTGAAATGCATAAACAGATAAGTGATTGGACTTATAAACATTTCCCTGACAATGAGTTTGGTGAGTGGTATGGATATCTTCACAGAGATGGTTCTGTTTCACAACCCGCTAAAGGAAATATTTTTAAGGGACCTTTCCACATACCACGAATGATGATTAAGTCAGCCATGTTAACAGATGAACTAATTGAAATACTATAGAAGAACCCAACCATGAGAAAACTACTTCACTTATTATTAATTGTCGTTTTTTCATTATTATCACCCTTACCATTGCAAGCATCTGAGAATAGTGCATTGGAGATCAACAGAGAAACAATGTTATCTGGACTTGATAGTAAGGGGGTTTTTATGGGAGCTGCCAATGGAAAACTGTTTGTTGGGATTGAAGATAGTGTATCCTCTGACTCATTGAATTATGCTAATTATCTCTATACAATCGAAGAGGAGGTATCGGGATATAGCATAGTTAAGAGTGAAGAACTAGTAGAGCCACTACGAGATTGTGGATTTACAAGTTATAAGAACTCTCTAATCATCGCAGGTGGATCAACTCCACGTGGACCAACTAGTCGAGTATATTTACTTGATAATGTGAATGGGAAACTAAAGGATCTTCCATTGTTACCTCTTCCTTTGAGTAATCCTGCTGTCGATGTGGTTAATGATCAGCTAATCATTACTGCTGGAGAGGGTGAAGAGGGTTACAATGATCAGACCTGGAAGCTAAATCTCAAGGAGAAAAATGGTGAGTGGGCAGAGCTTAGTCCTATGCCATTTGATAATGGTTCGCAGCAACATAGTATCGTACAGAATTCAGGTGATGAAGATATACTATACTTATTTGGTGATAAGATATTATCATACTCCTTAAAAAGAGACGCATGGAACGACCTAACGGATCTAGCTAAAGATCAAGTTGACGTGAGAGGGCAATTGCCGATCTCAATGGGAACACATCATATAATGTTTTTGGATCCTAGTGGTAATTATTGTACTTATCATACCGTTACTGGTCAATGGGATAGGCGAAACTTTATGGCTGATGCCTCGGAGAATACTTTTGTATGTAAATGGAGAGATGATTATGTAATGCTAAATAGCGGATCATTGGATAGTATCTCCTTTATGAATAAGATAGAGTTTGGATTTCTAAACTACCTAGTATTGGGGGTCTACTTTATTCTAATGTTAGGTTTAGGATTCTACTTCAGTAGAAAAGCATCCACATCGGATCAGTTTTTTACAGGAGGAGGACAGATACCATGGTGGGCAGCAGGGATAAGTATTTTTGCAACAACATTAAGTGCTATCACATTTATGGCTATTCCAGCCAAGGCATATACGACAAATTGGTTGTATTTTCCTATGTCGTTCTCAATATTAATAGTTGCTCCCATAGTAATAAAGTGGTATCTACCATTCTTTAGAGGACTTAAACTGACAAGTGCATACGAATATTTAGAGAGACGATTTAATGTGACAGTTAGATTAATATCAAGTCTCTTCTTTATCATTTTTATGATAACTAGGATTGGGATTGTATTGTACCTACCAGCAGTAGCATTATCTACTGTTACAGGTATTGATCTAATGGTATGCATATTTTTGATGTCAGCAGTTACAATAATCTATTCTACTATGGGTGGAGTAGAAGCTGTTATATGGGGAGATGTTATACAAGGAGCTATTCTTGTTGTAGGAGCCTTGGTTTCTGCGGTTTATCTAGTAGTAAAGACAGGTGGGTTTGGTGAAACCATCTCCATTGCTATGTCAGCAGATAAACTTAAGCTACTGGATTTGTCATTTGATCTAACGAAGCCTACTTTCTGGGTTATATTCTTTGGTGCAGGTATCGCAAACTCATTGATCACCTATACCTCAGACCAGACAATAGTACAAAGGTATTTGACAACGGCTGATATGGCTAAAACAAAAAGGAGTATATGGTTGAATGGATTAATTTCATTACCCGTTCTTCTTCTGTTTTACTTTATTGGTACGGCTCTATACTCATTCTTTCATGTACATCCAGAGTTGCTACCAACTACCATGAGTAATGCAGAGGGAATATTCCCTTATTTTATAGTGAATGAACTTCCAGCTGGAGTAGCTGGATTATTAATTGCGGCGATCTTTGCAGCTACAATGTCAACGCTTTCATCTAATATCAATTCAGCATCTACTGCAATTACAGTTGACTATGCAAAGAGATTCTTTCCTGAAATATCTGATAGCCGTCAGGTATTTATCGCACGAACAACAGGTGCAATCGTTGGAGTTTTGGGTACTATTCTAGCAATCCAACTCTCTTTAATGGATATTAAATCATTTTTTGACGAGTTCAATACTTTCATAGGGCTACTGACAAGTGGTCTAGGAGGTCTATTTGCTATTGGTATTTTTATGCCAAGAGTAAAAGGCTATGCAGCATTATGCTCACTACTAGTGAGTGTCGGCGTACTACTATGGTTAAAAGGTAATTCGTCATTAAATTTTATGCTCTATGGGTTATTAGGTATTGTGATAAGCATGTTATGCGCATTACTTTTTAGCTACATTATTCCTGAGAAACAAATTAAATTAACCGGACTGACTTGGTCAGATAGATACAAGTCTTAATAATTGATTTATTACTAATGAAAAAAATTTATCTATTTATCCTCTTAATGCTTACGTCGATATCGATGTATTCGCAGAGTAAACAAATCAAAGGGGTGGTTCTTGATGCTTTTAGAGAACCAATTATCGGAGCAACAGTTGTAGAACTTGGGACATCCAATGGAACGATCACCGACTTTGACGGTAAATTTGTTTTGGATGTTAATCCAAAGTCAAAGATTAAGGTTTCATATATTGGTTATCAGGCGTTTGAGGTTTCGGCTGATGGTCAATCAGAGCTGAAGATTACATTAAAAGATGACTCAGAGCAGTTGCAAGAGGTTGTTGTAACTGGTTATGGAGGGAAACAGTTAAGATCTAAGGTAACCAACTCAATATCAAAAGTTGATAAAGAGGCTCTTTCAGTTGGTCTATTCTCCAACCCAGCTCAAGCTCTCTCTGGAGCTGTTGCAGGGGTTCAGGTTATTCAATCATCAGGAAGTCCAGGCGCAGCTCCAAAGATCACTCTTCGTGGTGGTACTGATTTTGATGGATCAGGTTCTCCACTAGTTATCGTTGATGGTCAGTTGAGAAGTAGCATGAGTGATATCAACCCAGAGGACATTGAGTCTATGGAGGTTATGAAAGATGCTGGAGCAACTGCTATTTACGGAGCAAGAGCTAGTAATGGTGTTGTTCTTATTACGACTAAGACAGGTAAGTCAGGGCACTCTTCTATTAATGTAAAAGCTAAGTTCGGTTTGAACTTCATGAACAACCCTTATGAGTTCCTTGATGGTAAAGACTATATCTCTTCTATGAGAACAGCTTATAGTAAATCAGGCTTCTGGACAACTGGTGAGAATCCAGAGTATGTGTCTATAGCACCACTAGGTAACCTTTCGAGTGCTTCTGCATTTGGTACAGGTAATATCTTGAATTCTAAGACAGCTTGGAACGTAATGGGTAAGACACCAGAGAACTCTTATCTTCTTCAAAAGGGATGGAAAGAGATGCTTGATCCACTTGATCCAACAAAGACTATTATCTACAAAGATATTAGACCAGAGGATTATAACATTAATAACCCTTCATTCTCACAAGATTATAACGTGAATATGTCTGGAGGTAATGAGAAGGGGTCGTATTACGCTGGTTTAGGTTATAACCGTCAGGAGGCACTTCCTATTGAGACATTCTACGAAAGATATAGTTTCGTGTTGAATACCAGTTATCAGTTGACTAACTGGATCAAGAGTACTTCAAACTTCAACTATAACCGTGCTAACTGGAAAAATATGCCAGGTTCTCAGACTAGTGAAGGTAACTATTTTGGACGTATCCTTTCAACTCCTCCAACAGCTCGTTTTGAGGATGAGGATGGAAACCAACTTCTTGGACCAAATGCTCCTGATGGTAACCAGAACTATCAGCATGATAAGTGGACTAACTTTAATCAGAGTGATAAGTTTACAATGATCCAGTCATTTGATGTTGATTTCTCTAAGAACTTGAGCCTTAAGGTATCAGGAAACTGGTACTATTCAGAGTCACTTGCTGAGGCCTTCACAAAGGATTATGAGAATACACCGGATAACTTTATTAGAACACGCTCTTCAAGTGCTAGTTTTTCAAGAGACTTCGCACAAACCTATAATGCAGTATTAAACTACAAGGCAACATTCATGAGAAATCATAATGTCTCTCTAATGGCAGGTACTGAGTACTACGATAACTTCAACAGAGGATTTAGTGCTAAAGGACAAGGTGCTGCAACGGATGACTTTGGTGATCTAGGTTTGACGGACAATGGAGAAGGTAAAAGAGAAATTGACTCATGGCACTCTCAGTACCGTATCCTTTCATTCTTTGGACGTTTGAACTACGAATATAAAGACAAGTATCTATTGAACGCTGTTTTCCGTCAGGATGGTTACTCATCTCTTCTAGGTGATAACCGTTGGGGTTTCTTCCCAGGTGTATCGGCAGCTTGGTTATTTGGTAAGGAAGATCTAGTTAGAGATATAGTACCAGCTATGTCATTTGGTAAACTACGTGCCAGCTTTGGTATGAATGGTAACGCTACTGGAATCGGTCCTTATGATTTGCAAGGTTCATATACGTCTCAAAAGTATAATGGTAATGGAGGGTTCCTTATTGGAGTACTACCAAATCCAGGACTTAGATGGGAAAAGACAAGAACAGGTGAATTTGGTGTGGATGTAAGCTTCTTTGAAAATAGATTGACTACAAACCTAACATACTATGACCGTCTGACTTCTGATAAGTATGCAAACTTGAGTTTACCTTCAACTACTGGATTCTCTTCTATTAGAACTAATAATGGTAAATTGAGTAACCGTGGTATGGAGATCGAACTTTCGGGTAAGATCATTCAAGGGAAGGATTGGACATGGGAGATGAGTGGTAATATCTCTTATAATAAAAACAAGGTTGTAGAATTACCATATAATGGTTTGGTTCGTAACCACCAAGGGGCAACTCAAATATATAGTGGCAAGATACTACCTGATGGAACTTCAGAGAAGATCTGGGTAGGTGGTAACCAAGAGGGACGTGAGCCAGGTGTTCTTATTGGTTATGGAGCAAAAGGTATCTATCGTAGCTGGGATCAAATTCCAGGTAACTTAGTTGTTACAACAGGTAACTCTCAGGGTAAAAAGATGTATGGTCCTGATATCTGGAAAACTCTTACTCCTGCACAGCAGAAAGCTGGATTGCCTATTCAACCAGGTGATATGATTTGGGAAGATATAAATAAGGATGGTATTATTGATCAATTTGACCAAAAGGTAATTGGTAATACCACACCACGTTGGTTTGGTGGATTCAATTCACGTGTTCGTTGGAAGAACCTTCAGTTGTATGCTCGTTTTGACTATGCATTTGATTATTGGATCTATGACAATACAACACCATGGTTTATGGGATGTATGCAGGGAACTTACAATACAACAACAGATGTATTTAATACATGGTCAGAGGATAACCCAAATGCAAAATATCCACGCTATGTCTTTGCCGATCAGTTGATGACTGGTAACTATAATAGAAAGTCTACAATGTTTGCCTACAAAGGAAACTACTTGGCAATAAGAGAGGTCTCTTTGTCGTACTCTCTACCTGAGACGTTATCGAAAAGACTACATTGTCAGAAACTAGATGTTTCTGTAACTGGGCAAAACTTAGGGTATATCACATCTGCTAATGTAGCTACCCCAGAGGTCTCTAATGCAGGATCAGGGTATGCACTGCCAAGAACAGTATTGTTTGGAGTTAACATGACTTTCTAATGTGTCGGATTTAAATTGAATTATTATGAACTATATAAAGAAGAGATTAGTATCAATGGTGCTTACAGCTGCATCATTACCTATATTGTTTACCTCATGCTTGGACCTTGGTCCTCTTGACTACTACGGTAGCGAATCATATTGGAAAACACCTGAGCAGGTTGAAGCATATGTTGATGGTATTCACAAACACCTTAGAGATGCAGCTTGGCAGCATACTATGACTTTTGGTGAGCTCAGAGGTGGTCACTTTGTTACCACTACTAGTGCGGATGGAATGGGTGTTAGTTATGGTAGTATTCTTCTACAAAACTTT
>JBOFEN010000082.1:0-3370 GCA_051648105.1 Bacteroidales bacterium | reverse complement strand
AAATGATACTTGGAATATCTCAAATCCTTGCTTTTTGTACTTGTTGTATAGGTCGTTAAGCTGCATATTAAGTGCTGGTGAGTACTCTGATTGATATGCAGTGAAGTTAACCAATACAACGTTCCCCTTAAGATCAGCTAAAGATTTAACTGCCCCCAAGTTATTTGGTAGTTCTATATTAAAGTAATCCATATCATCAGCAACATCAGCATATAGCTCCTGATTGTTGTTGTTGATATCCGAAGCTCTTCTGTTTCTTAGTACCTCCTCAGCAAAACTGTATAATTGTTTTGTTCTTGGAGACTCAGGGTTAAAGAAGTTGTAAGCAGTAGCAACAGCTCCAAAGATTTTGAAATCTTCTTTTGAGTATGGATCAAAGACAAGGTAGCCATTCACATTCTGGTAAAGAGCGTAATAAGCCGAAGCAGCTTTGATGTCCTCAAAGATTATCCCCTTAGCTAGGTTCTTATGTCTTGTTAATGACGAGTCCATCTCCGAGCGGAATGCTATTTCAGAGAGTCTATTCTCAGATCTTCCTTTAATATGCTGCTCTATCTCTCTTCTCAACTGCGAAGCTGAGATATTAAGCCTTCTTATTTTGTCATTAGTTTCAGAACCTTCGATTGTATATTTAGTAGCAAGATTTAGTGTGTCACCACTAATTTTAACACTCTCGGTAGAATCTATAGCTAAAGAGATAAATTGGTTCTTTAGTCTTAGTTGGTAATATTCTGGATTAAACTTTGAGCGATCTCTCTTGAACTTGAAGCTGCCATTGTTTTTTAATACAACAGAGTCAATCACTGATGTTCTATTTAGGCCTACTGATTCTAGATAGATCGTTTTGCCCGCCCCATCATTTATAGTACCTTCAATCTTAAACTGTTCCCCCTTTTGGCAAGAGGCTAGCGCAGCAATAGTGCAAGCCCCTAAAACTAACTTTTTCATACTCTGTTATTGAAATTCATTATATATCTCCTACTGCAAATTTAACTGTTTTTTTATATTGAGCAAGCAATTGTAACAAAAAAGAGAGAGCTTAATCATTAAGCTCTCTCTTTTAATATGTCAGTAGTTAAACTCTATTTAGCAACTTGCTCTAGTCGTTTCATTAGAGCGAAGATGATAGTCGCTGAGATCAAACAACAAACTGTGAAGAATACCCACACTTGCCAGATCTCAAGGTTACCCCAAAGGATAGTTCCAACAAATAGAAGTTGGTTACCCAATGCAGTAGCACACAACCATCCACCTTGCATTAGACCACGAAGTCTTGGAGGTGCAACTTTAGAAACAAATGAGATACCCATAGGGCTCAAGAATAGCTCTGCAATTGTAAGAGAGAAGTATGTTCCGATCAATAGGTAAGCAGTTACGCGCTCTGGATCTGCTCCTTCAGCAAGATCTTTTGGAGAAACCAATCCCATTGAACCAACAACCATTATCACGAATGAGATAGCCGCAATGATCATACCATAACCAATCTTGCGAGGAGCAGAAGGCTCTTTGCCTTGGCTACCCAACCATGAGAAGATACCCATTACGATTGGAGAAAGAGCAACTACGAAGATAGGGTTGAATGACTGGAAGATCTCTGGTGAGATAGCACTTGAACCAACAGTTAGAGCCTCTTGGTATTTCAAGTATACTACGTAAGCACCAATAGCAGCTAGAGCAGCACCCATAACTTTCTTCATCATATCCTTGTTCATGAAGATAAGAACAGAACCAAGTACTGCAGCAAAGATACCCAATACAGACTGTAGGTTGAAGAATAGGCTAGTGATAGGGCCTACACTCTTAACTGTATAGTCACGAGCAAACATAGTAAGAGTAACACCATTTTGGTGGAATGACATCCAGAAGAAGATAACGATCAAGAATACAAGACCCAATGCGATAAGGCGTTTTTTCTCCTCTTCCCATGACATCTTCTCTACCTTAACACCGCTAGCTGCTGCTGCACGAGCTTGTTCAGCCGCTGTAACGTCACCAGACTTAAGGTCTTTTTTAAACAAGATGAATACAACTGTAGAGATCAACATTGAACCTGCTGCAATAGCAAATGCATAGTGATAACCAGTGTTGAATGCATCTAGGTATGAAGTAGCAAACGTAGAAAGATCAGCAACAGTTGTGCCGCTTACGTTATTTGCTAGCTCTTGCATTTTAGTTGTGTCTGTCAATGTGCCATTAAGTAGTTCGTGACACATCTTTGGAAGAGCTCCATCATATCCAAACCCATTTTTGCTCAACCACCAGTTACGAACGCCAGTAGCAGCATAAGGAGCAAAGATTGAACCTACGTTGATAAACATGTAGAAGATACCGAATGCTCTATCGCGCATTCCGCTATATTTAGCATCTTCGTAAAGGTTACCAACCAAAGCTTGAAGGTTACCCTTGAACATACCGTTACCCAATGCGATAATGAATAGACCAGCCAATACAGGGTAGTAACCAGCTCCTGGCATAGAGATAGCTAAGTAACCAAGTAGCATCATAAGGATACCACTCAAGATAGACTTACCAAGTCCTAAGAAGCGGTCAGCAACGAAACCTCCCACTAGAGCCAATACATAAATTAAGAAATAGAAGGTAGAGTAGATCGTACCAGCTTCGACAACATCCATCCCAAACTTCGACTGCAAGAATAGAAGTAGGATAGCCATCATCGTGTAAAAACCGAATCTCTCACCCATGTTGGCGATTGAAGCGATAATTAATCCTCTAGGATGTCCTTTAAACATTTTGTGAAATTAGTTAGTTAATAGTTTCTTTATCACTTCAAATATAGGGAATAATCCTAAAAGTACAAAATATCCATTACTAAAATCTATTATTAATAGCTGATAATCACCCTACTTTTGATTAATTGTAACTGCTATTACACTCTCAATAGAGTAGTAAAACTATCTTTGCGTCAGAATAAAATATATACATAAGACAAAAAGAGATAAAATGAAACGAACTGTTATCAAAATAGATGAAGAGCTCTGCAACGGTTGCGGGGTGTGTATAGATGGTTGTCATGAGGGTGCTTTGCAGCTTATTGATGGAAAAGCGCGTCTTGTAAGTGAGTTGTATTGTGATGGTCTTGGTGCATGTCTTGGGGATTGTCCAGTAGGTGCTATCACTCTCGAGGAGCGTGAGGCGGAGGCTTATGATGAGGTTGCTGTAATGGAGCGAATATCAGATAAGGGAGCTGCAACGGTCATAGCCCATTTAACTCACCTAAAGGATCACAACCAAAAGGATCTCCTTGAGCAGGGTGTTAAATGGTGCAGGGAGAATAGACCTGAAATAGACCTTACCCCACTAGAGCAAGTTACGCCAAAAGCAAGCTGCTCTTCATGTCCGGGTAGTGCCC
>JBOFEN010000081.1:0-6263 GCA_051648105.1 Bacteroidales bacterium | reverse complement strand
GTCTCTGGTATTGCTTGTTTAGCACTAGCAGAGCTTGGAGGTGATGGTTTTACTAGTGATATGTTGTTTAACTACATCACTCTGACTACAAGAAATAATGACTCCAATTACGACCCTCAATTTCAAAATAAAATGGGATCGGGTATTGTTGATGCAGTAAATGCAATGACAAGAAACGATGGGGTCCCTCCATTGAAGATTGAGAGTGTATTAGGGACAAACTTCTCGGATACCTACTTCCGTATAATGTTTGATGCACCATCAAAAGAAGATGGAGCTAAGGTTGAGGGTTATAAGGTTATTTTGACTAATACAGCGACAAATGAGAGTAGAACTATAACCTTTACTTCGGCGCTCTATCCGGGTAATCAGGAAATACTTTATATCTCAGGATTGAAGCCAGAGACAAACTATGATGTTTCTATAGCATCTTATGATATCTGGTTGACCGAGTCTCCATATTCAGATAAGATCAACGTTACTACTGCAAAAGAGAAGGGTTCAATAGGTGCAACTCAGACTCTCTTTATGAGAGATGTTGATTTGGATAAATCTAGCAGTGTTTCTTATAGTGTTAATATTAGAAACAGTGGCCAAGGGGCTCTTTATTGGAGAGCAGATGCTTACTCTCGTCTTCACAGTAAAGGCTATGAGTTATTCACGCTAGACAATGCGGTGAATGGGCTTAGTCGTATGGAGGTTAAGAGATATATTAATGATGATACAGAGATAGGTCAGCTCTATAGAAGTATGGGCTTTAAGAAGCTGATTACTTATAGAGAGTCAGCAACTCCAATCAGATATATTGGAGAGGTAAGAGAGAATGGCAAAACAAGCCCAGCTTCTGCTGCTGTCAGAATAGACGTTCCAGAGGATATGCAAGAAGGCTTTACATTGACTCACTTTGACCTAGGTGTGGCAACTAATGACTATTGGTTGTATGATGATCAGGTGAGTAATGATAAACTACTTCCTATAAAATTGGAGATTTATAGAGGAAGTGAAACTCCACGAGTGGAAAATCGTATCTATCACTCTACAATAGTTAGGACCGCAGACGATCTATTGGATATCTATCAACTACCATTTAGACCTTATTTTGAGGCAGGTGAGAGTTTTTGGATTGTTGTACATACCTATGCTGGGATGAAATATCCTCTTGGTGTTACTCATGATGCAACAGAACAGGGTCATTCATTCTACTCTTCTAATTTGGGAGAAAGCTGGGAAAGCTTAGATAAATTGTTGTCAGGTTCTAATGCTTCTTTTGTAATTGGAGCGCTCTCGCAGTTTGACCTTCGTAAGACGGATATGACAATTGATCCCCCAACAGGATATCTTAATGCTGGAGAGAGTATGACTCTTCAAGTTAGCGTAGATGCTACGAATATTCCTCAAGGTATTGACTCTACAAATATTGTATTGTCTACAGATGGAACTTCTATTTCTGGTCGTACGTTAATTACTTCAGTATTAAATGTAACTCGTAGTGATGTTGATACGTATTTCCTAAATGAGTTGTATGACTACTCAACAGTATCTTTGGGAGATAGTAAGGATGCTTCTATTCGTTTTTTCAACAAAGGGATGGCTAATCATCAACTAGACTCTATTGTATTGAGTAATAGTAGTTCATTTAGCTTTGTTTCTAGCACAACCCCTAAGATTATCTATTCTAAAGACTCTATAGAGATTGGAGTTAGATTTAATCCAACTGCTCTTGGTGCATCAAATAGTCAACTTAAATTCTATGGTAATAATAGAGTGGATTCAATGTTGCTTATTGGTACTTGCGTAGAGGCACCTCAGGCAAATATAGATCAATTGGTAGTTAATTTACCTATTAGGGGCAATGCACCATTAACTCACGAGGTTAAGATAAGTAATGGATCTAACTATTCATTGAGTTATAACTTCCCAAACTTCGTAGAGGTTGATAGACCAGAGCCCAATTTTGATCTTTGGAATGATGATACAAAAACTTTGGATGATTTATATGCCGATAGTACTGACCTTTATGCTGGATATAAATGGGAGGATAACTACAGAGGGGCAAATTACCAAGGTTCAGCTTTTGTAGATATATCTGCTACAGGTATAGAATTGACAAACTTGGTTGATAATGTGGTTAAGAATACAAAGGTAAGTTTGCCTTTCTCATTCCCTTATTATGATCGTCAGCTTCGTGAGCTTTGGGTTGGAGTGAATGGTACATTGGTAGTTGATTCAGCTGACTTTAGTTACTTCAATGTTCCAGTGATCTTGCCTGACTATCAGAGTGAGCTTAATGGAAGACCTTTCGACTACAAAGGAGTTATTGCTCCTCTATGGATGACAGATGGGTCTGGAGGTAACTTCTCTAAAACTAGATTTTTCTATCAGGTGATGGATGATTGTGTTATCTTCCAATTTCAAGGTACAAAGGTTTATGTTATTGACTCTGATAGACCGTCTACTTACCAAGTAGCTCTATATCCAAATGGTGTTATGGAGTTTAGATATAAGGAGACTTTTGAGATTCCAACAATGACAGCCAATACGTTTATGGTTGGTTGGTCTAGCCCAGATGGCTTAGATGGTAATACAATTTGGTATGTTTTCAGAGAGTTTGCTCAGATAGCTAACAGTGGAAACTATGCTATTCGTATCACGCCTCCGGTGCTGTCTCCTTTTGATAAGGTGGAGTCCGTTGCTTACAAGGGTATTATCAACCCTATGGCATCTAAGAGTATTACACTCTCAATCGATCCGAGCACAATTCCTCCAGGGATTAGTAGCTATAAATTGCCAATAGAGACAAATGATCCAGCAAATAAGAGGGTTGATGTAGTGTTTAATTTTGATAAAGAGGATCTTCCTGATTTCAGATTTGAGCATGAGTCTATCAATTATGGAGAACTACTTTATCCTTCAGCTGTTGAGAAATCTATTAATATTTTCAACTCTACTCAGTCAGAGCAATCTGTTAAGCTATCATTTGAAAAGAGTGGGGATGTCTCTTTTGAAGGAGGATTGAAGGAGATAGTGATGAGAGTGAAAGCTAACTCTACGGCTAAGTTTCCTATTTTCATTACAGGAGCAATTGATAATAAGATTGTGGCAACATCTCCTGATGGAGTTACAAAGTTTGGAGAGCTTGAGCTTCGCTCATCAATTGCTAAATACAACAATGTTGGGCTAAATATCATAGACAAACAGTCGCTTTCATTTGATCTTGAAGCAGGAACAACTTCTTCGGAAACTATTCGTGTTACAGCAGATGCTAAAGGGTATAGATCAAATCTATTTTTGCCAGGATTTATTTCTGCAGAAGAGGTCTCGGATACTAAAAGCTCTTCTGTTGCTACCCGTATTGATGGTAATGGATATCGTTGGTATAACTCGGCTAGCCCTGAGGCTCCTCAGTTTATCTGGAATGATATAAGCAAGACGGGAACTCGTCTGCCGTTGGAACCACAGTTGGATAATCCAGTTATTCAGTTACCATTCCAATATAAACTATATGATGTTTATAGCGATGTAATATATGTGTCACCAGCAGGTAGAATCTCTTATCTACCACTTCCTTGGGATGTGTTTGATAGTTATGTTACTCCTCGCCGTATGCCAAATAGAGATTTGGAATATCCTTTTGTGTCGGCAATGTGGGGGCGTCAATGGTACTCTTCAGAGAATCCAGATGCGGGTATATTCTATGATATTAATGAGGAACGTATTATTATTCAGTTCCACATGTTCCAATACGATTGGGTTATATCAAAAGGATATACTTCATATCAGATCATTGTATATAAAGATGGTACAATTCAGTTTGTTTATCTAGATATTGAGAAGTGTGATCTTAAGGAGCTTGTTACTATTGGAGTGCAAGGTGAGGGTGGTTCTTCGACTAAGGGGTATACTTACTCATTGAGTTCCTCTACTCCGATTAAGAACAAGACAACAATTACAGCAAAACCGATGTCCGGGCCATATACAATAGAAGCAGGACAAACAGTAGATCTTAAGCTATCGGCTAACAGCTATGGCTTCAAGGCAGGTAATTATGTGGATAGTGTAATTTTTGTTAGTGAGAATAATCAACTCTACACCAAGTTGCCTGTTTCAATGTCAGTTAGCTCAAATGCTAAGCTACAACTTAAAGAGTCTGTTGTTGATTTCGGAGATGTTATCGTTGGTGAAGAGATTGAGCCAATGTTATTCACTCTTATGAACTCAGGGAATGAAGATCTTACAATTTCATCTATCAATTACTTGAATGGTGGAGAAGGTAGATTTAGTATTAAGACAAAAGAGTTAATACTAGAGGATAACTTTGGAGAAATGTCTGAAGCGTTTGTTGATGTTGAGCTGCCAATTACTGTTCCAGTTTATGGGTCAGAGGTGTATTATCTATTCTTCCATCCTGAGGATGAGAATAAGATTTATGACGTAGATATGCAGTTTGTAACAACAAATGGTGATGATAATGATAAGATGAAGATCAAAGCTCATTCGTTGAAACCAGCTAAGATTTCTATTCTTTCTCAAACAGGTGAAAAGAGTATGTCGGTTGATCTATTCAATACAACAGGCTCAATTTACGATAAAGTTAAGGTTGAATACCAAGAGGGTGAGGGGCTAGTTGATTTCAACTTAGCATATCAAGTTGTTAATCCTTTGATTGAACAAGAGTCTAAGATGAGATTCTCTTCACCTGTATCGCAGGATGAAAGTTTGACAAGACCAGTATATCTAAAGTATACACCAATTGCTGAGGATGTGATTAAGTCGTTTAGCCACACTGCAATGTCATCTGAGAGTATGATGCCTTATCGTGATGTGTCGATCATTGGAGATACACCTCCAGAGGTAATGATTGGAACTGCAGAACTTGGCGACCACTATGGTCTTTCTGCATACGTAAAGATGAACACTGGTGATGCTGGATTCTTGATGTCACATATAAAGATGTGGACAAATACAATAGGTAGAGATACTGGTTATGTAGAGGTTCGTATTTATGATGATTGCAAACTTCCATCACGTGAATATCTAATTTATGAGAAGTCACATCGTTATAAGATGAACGTTCCTGTGGTTGGTGAATTGATTCTACCTCTTGAAAAGGATATCGCTTTTGCTCCAAATCAAGATTTCTGGGTTGAGGTATACTTCGGACTTAAGTTTGATATGCCGATTGCGGTAGCGACACGACCAGCAACTACTCCAGAGGCTAGAAACTACTATCGTCTTTATAATGCTATAAAGGATGAATGGCAGCCATATCAAGAGTATACAAACTCATTATTTGCCATTTGGGCAGTGCAGGAGTCTTACTCTGATTTGACAAAATGGTTTACTGTGCCAAGTGATCAGAAGGCAATAGGTCCTAATCAGACAATTGAGTCTGATATTCGAATGAATCGCCTTCATATTCCAATGGGAGGATCTCACCTTCAAGTTAAAGCTAATACAAAGCAATTAGCTAACGTGGATCCACTCGATCTAGAGGTTACGAAATATCAAGAGCCAGTGTGGATTGAATTCCCTACTAAGCCATTGGTGATTCGTGAGGGTTCTCAAGTTTCATTCTTTGTCAAGGCTATTGACCAAGATGGTCTACCTATTGAGTATAAACTTAAATCAGCAGTAGATGGTGTAACTTTAACTCCAGAGAATGGAGGTGTTAGGGTAAATTACAAATCACCGTACACTGCAGGGTATGTTTCTAACTTGAATATTGAAGCTCGTACGACTAAGGGGATATCGGTTAGAAGAGTTTCGATAGGTAATATTAACGTAAACCGTGCTCCTGTAGCAGGTGAGGTTAAACCTATCAATATTAGTTTGGATCCGATGAATACTTCTGTAGTATTCTCTCCTTACTTCTTCTTTGTAGATCCAGATGGAGATTATCTTCAGTATTCAGGATCTGTAAATGGATCGAACATTGCTCTGAATCTAAGTCAGAATGGATTTATATTCACACCACTTGAGGTTGGTCAATCTGATGTAGTACTAATAGCTTATGATGGAGAGTTTGAAGTGACAAACAAATTTGTTGTCAATGTAATCACTCCACTTGTATATGCTCCACAGTTGATCTCACCTATTGGGAATAGAAGTGTTAGTACAGGGGAGAGCTTCTCTGTTGATCTAAGTAATCACTTTACTGATCTTGGAGGATATGAGTTGTCATACGAGGCTTGGTCTACAGATGATAACATTGGGGTTGCTTCTATCAGTGGATCAACAGTGTCAGTATTGACCAAAAATCCTGG
>JBOFEN010000080.1:0-3984 GCA_051648105.1 Bacteroidales bacterium | reverse complement strand
CTTTTAGAGCTGACTTCAGAGGTGTAAGAGATATAAAGTTCTTCCTATTTAGACTATGCAAAATATATGCGTAGTCCAACTAAACATTTAACACTCCCACAAGTTTTGGAATTGATCCGAACAAAGTGGCTCTTGTTTTTCTTTATCAACATAATGCATAAAAAAAAGAGCACAAACAATAAGTTTGTACTCTTTAGTGCGGATGAAGGGACTCGAACCCCCACGCCTCGCAGCACCAGATCCTAAGTCTGGCGTGGCTACCAATTACACCACATCCGCCGCTCAATTGCACTGCAAATATAGAGCATATTATTTTACCAACCAAATTTTACTATAAATATTTTACATCATATCAATACTTAAGGCTCTATTAGAGCTTAGACAAAAAGGTATATTTAGGGCCATATCGTTAAAAACTTTGAAATATCATTGTTTACACCCTAATATTTACTATGTTTGTAACAGAATTAAACACAACTATTAAATAAATAAAATAATGAGACTGCTGAGATTCACACTTCCAATTATAATTCTATTAACCATTTTATTACAGGCCTGCCAGCCTACTTCTACCAACAAACCCATTGTTGCAGTCACTATACTCCCCCAAAAATATTTTGCAGAAGTGATAGCTGGCGAAATATTTGATATATTCTGTGTTGTACCCCAAGGAAGTAGTCCTGAATCGTTTGATCCATCTCCATCACTAATAATGCAACTCGGCAAAAGCGTTGGATACCTACAAATAGGGCAACTCGGTTTTGAGTTAGCTTGGATGGGTAAAATAAAGCAAAACAACCCAAATCTTGAGGTCTTTAAACTAGACAATAGAATAAGCCCAATCATTGGTGGACACGCTTGTAATGATCCTAATCACAACCACGACCATAGCGAAGGAGTGGACCCTCACTATTGGAGCTCACCAAAAGCAGCTAGAAAAATGGCAGTTAATATGTGTGATGCATTTATTCAGTTAAAACCAGAATACGAGGAGTTATTCAAAGAAAATCTTGAAACACTTCTTCTAGAGATAGACCAAACAGACCAACTATTTGCTAATATTGTCTCCGAACTTAAACATAGAACATTCATGATCTTCCATCCATCATTAGCATATATTGCTAGAGACTATAATTTGGAACAAATTGCAATTGAGGATAATGGCAAAGAACCTACCCCTTCACATCTAAGAGAGCTAATCGATAGAGCAAGAAGAGATTCGGTCAAAGTCGTATTCATTCAACAAGAGTTTGATATAAAAAACGCAGAAATAGTTGCAAAAGAAAGTGGCGCTTCTATTATCCAAATAGACCCTCTTTCGTTCAATTGGAGCGAAGAGATTATTAAAATCGCAAAATCAATAGCAAATGGAGAATAAGCAAATTGAAATCAGCAATCTCTCTGCGGGTTATGATGGTAAAATAATTCTTAATGATGTAAACTTAACAATAAACAAATGTGATTTTTTAGGTATAATTGGACCCAATGGAGGGGGGAAAACAACTCTTCTAAAGAACATACTTGGATTAAATCAACCTATCTCTGGCAATATACAATACTACAGAGATGGAAAAAAGGTTGAAGACATAAATATCGGATACCTACCTCAAACAAATACAATAGATAAACACTTCCCTATAACTGTATCTGACGTAGTTCTTTCTGGTCTAAAACCCATAAACTCCCTTCGTGCCTCTTACAATAATGAGCAACGTGAAAGAGTTAACCAGACTCTTAACAAGATAGGCATGTATGAGAAGAGAAACAATCCAATAGGGGAGCTTTCTGGAGGGCAGCTTCAGCGAGCCCTACTTGGAAGAGCTATCATTTCTAATCCAGAACTTCTTATACTTGATGAACCGAACTCATATCTAGACAGGGAGTTTGAAACTAGACTTTATCAAATTCTTCAAGAAGTAAACCTTGAAAGCACCATCATTATGGTTTCGCACAATATTACTACTGTATGTTCGGTTGCTAGAAGCTTAGCTTGTGTTAATCACAAAGTACACTATCACCCATCTGCACAAATATCACACGAATGCATTTACGAGACTCTTCGATAACAAATAGATAATAAATCCGTAATATAAAAAACAGAATATTATAAATTTTGTAGTATCTTTCCACCATATTTGTTTGTCTTCCAAAAGACAAATTGTTACGTTTGTGCTGAATCATAGAGTCCAAACAAAAGTTGAAACCTATCAAACCTAATATATAATATGGCAATTAAGTGCATTGGAATTCTAACATCTGGGGGCGATGCTCCTGGTATGAATGCTGCTATTAGAGCAGTCACACGTGCAGCAATCTACAATGGAATTGAGGTTAAAGCAATTTATCGTGGATACAAAGGACTTATTACAGGTGAAATTGTACCATTCAAAACACAAAATGTTAGTAATATTATTCAACAAGGGGGAACAATATTAAAGACTGCCAGATGTAAGGAATTTATGACCCCTGAGGGTAGACAAATAGCCTTTGACCGTATACAACAAGAAGGAATAGATGCTCTTGTTGTTATTGGTGGTGACGGCTCTCTTACTGGTGCTAGAATATTTGCTGAAGAACACAACTTCCCAATAGTAGGCCTTCCTGGCACAATAGATAATGATCTTTTTGGCACAGACTCTACAATTGGCTATGACACTGCACTAAACACAATCATGGAGGCAGTGGATAAGATACGTGACACTGCTACTTCCCACGATAGACTATTCTTTATTGAGGTAATGGGACGCGAAAGCGGATTCCTTGCCCTTAATGGTGCAATAGCATCTGGTGCTGAAGCAGCAATTATCCCTGAAATGACAACTGAAACTGACCAGTTAGCCGAACTAATACAAAATGGATTTAGGAAATCTAAAAACAGCTCTATCGTTCTTGTAGCAGAAAGTGAATTAACAGGTGGTGCATTCGGACTAGCTGAAAGGGTTAAAAAAGAGTATCCACAGTATGATGTTCGTGTTTCAATCTTAGGGCACTTACAACGTGGAGGATCTCCTACGGCTCTTGACCGTATTTTAGCCTCAAGAATGGGTGCTGCATCTATTGATGCTCTTTTAGAAGGACAACGCAATGTAATGATTGGAATACAAGATGATCAAATAGTTTACGTGCCTTTCAACAAAGCAATAAAAAATGAGAAAGATATAAATCGCGATCTTCAAAACACGCTACGCATTCTTTCTACATAGACATAAGAAAAATAACAGACCTCGGAGGTATAATATAAGTTTTCTTACATTACACCTCCGAGGTCTTCTCAATTAGTTTTCAGAGAGATAGCATTTTTATTTAAAAAACTACATCTAAAGCTTGCTTATTCAAGAAATATCACATACTTTTGTACTGTAATCAAACGCGAAAGTAGCTCAGTTGGTAGAGCATAACCTTGCCAAGGTTAGGGTCGCGGGTTCGAGTCCCGTCTTTCGCTCAAGGTCTGCCCGGATGGTGAAATGGTAGACACACAGGACTTAAAATCCTGCGATCATTGCGATTGTGCGGGTTCAAGTCCCGCTCCGGGTACAAGAAAAGGATTAGAATCTTATGATTCTAATCCTTTTCTTGTATTATCACATATGAGTTTACTAATCAAATATTGAGCCACAAACTGGATAAAGTCCAAAACTTGGGTTCAAGTCCAAAACTTGTGGGAATGTTAAATGTTTAGTTGGACTACGCATATATTTTGCATAGTCTAAATAGGAAGAACTTTATATCTCTCACACCTCTGAAGTCAGCTCTAAAAGCTTTTATCTTTGCGTTAAAGGATTCAGCAAATGCATTAGTACTTCTGTTATTAAAGTAGTTTAGGATTGTATCATAATGAGACCTGGAGGTCTCCCCCACAGTATTAAATGCTTTATTGTTAAATCTCTCCATCTGCTCATACCATTGAGCTAATTTGGTTCGTGCAACAAGCTTCTCTATCTTCTTATTCATTATTTGGGATCAAGTCCAAAACTTGTGGGAATG
>JBOFEN010000079.1:0-28703 GCA_051648105.1 Bacteroidales bacterium | reverse complement strand
CGGGTAGTGCCCCTACTGTTATACCTCAAAAGAGCGCACCCTCACCTAAGATCTCTAAAGCAGCCTTTACTCCAATCTTTGCAAATAAGGCAGAGGAGCAGAGGTCGGCACTCAGACACTGGCCAATACAGTTGCATCTACAGAATGTTAATGCTCCATACTTTCAAGGAGCCGATCTTCTGCTAGCGGCTGATTGCTCGGCATTCACTCTGCCAGACTTCCATTCGAATTACCTTAGCGGTAAGGTGGTCTCTATTGCCTGTCCTAAGTTGGATAGTAATAAACAGCTCTATTTAGATAAGCTTGTGGCTCTAATTGATCAATCCAATATTAATACGATGACGGTTTTGATTATGGAGGTTCCTTGTTGTGGTGGGCTTCTTCAGATAGCAAAAGCGGCGCAAGCAGTGGCTCAACGAAACATTCCCATTAAGTTAATCGTTATATCACTACAAGGAGAGGTTAAACGTCAAGAGTGGATCTGATTATTTGATTTATAAAACTTTTATATATGAGTTGTTTAGGTAATATTGTTTGGTTCATCTTCGGTGGAGTATTGGTGGCGCTAGAGTATTTTACTGCTGGCTTGGCTCTTTGTCTTACCATCATAGGTATTCCATTTGGACTACAGTGCTTCAAGATTGGGATATTTGCTCTTATGCCATTTGGGCAAGAGGTCGTCAACGAGCCAGTCGAGGTTGGCTGTCTATCTACGGTGATGAATATTATATGGATGGTGATTGGGGGCTTTTGGATAGCACTTACGCATCTTCTGTTCGGCATACTGTTATCTATTACTATCGTTGGGCTCCCATTTGGGTTACAGCATTTTAAATTGATGGGTATTGCATTTACCCCATTTGGAAGGGTTGTGAGAAGTGTCAATTGAAATATAGCCATTATATAATATTTGAATCTACCTTTTATATTATTATATAGGGTGTTATATATTACCTATTGACCGGTTGTGAAAGAAAAGTCTAATTCTATAGCCTAGTCAAAGCGATCTTTTAATATATTTGCACTAAGTTTAAAGATCTAATCTTATCGCATTTATGTCGAATTATAAAAGAATATTACTTAAGCTCAGCGGAGAGTCGCTGATGGGAAGCAAGCAATATGGTATAGATGAGACTCGTTTGGCTGAGTACGCTGAGCAGATTCGTCAGATAACTCTTAAAGGAATAGAGGTTGGTATAGTTATCGGTGGTGGAAACATCTTCCGTGGACTAAGTGGTGCTGCTAAAGGGTTTGATCGCGTCAAGGGTGATCAGATGGGTATGTTAGCCACTGTCATCAACAGCTTAGCTATTAGCTCTGCTCTTACTTCTGCAGGAGTTGACTCTATAGTTTATACTGCTACAAATATGTATCCTATCGGTGAGCACTATAGTAGCCATAAAGCTATTGAAGCTCTTCAAAATGGCAAAGTAGCTATCATTGCCGGAGGTACTGGTAATCCATTCTTTACTACTGATACAGCATCTGCTCTTAGAGGTGTAGAGATCAAAGCTGAGGTGATGCTTAAGGGTACTCGTGTAGATGGTATCTATACGGCTGATCCAGAGAAAGACCCAACTGCTACTAAGTTTGATAAGATCACTTACGATGAAGTATACAACAGAGGACTTAAAGTGATGGATCTAACAGCTACAGCTCTTTGTAAAGAGAATAACCTACCTATCATCGTTTTCGATATGGATAGCGTGGGTAACCTAGAGAAGGTGATGAGTGGAGAGGCTATTGGCACACTAGTTTATCTTGGGTGATAATAGAGACACAGATACAAAACAACAAAAAATAATATAACACTCTTATGGACGTAAAACTGCATATCAATGCTTCTGAAGAGAAGATGAAGCAAGCTATTGCTCACCTTGATGAGTCTTTAGCTCACATCCGCGCTGGAAAAGCAAACACTCGTATTATCGATGGTGTAATGGTTGAGTACTATGGTTCTCATGTTCAGATCAGCACTGTAGCTACTGTATCTACACCAGATGCAAAAACAATTACTATCACTCCTTGGGAGCGCCCAATGATACAAGTTATCGAGAGAGCTCTTATGAACTCTGAGGTAGGTATTACACCAGAGAGCAACGGAGAGATGATCATCCTACGTATACCTGCATTGACTGAAGAGAGACGTAAGACTCTTGTTAAACAGTCAAAAGAGGAGGCAGAACGCGCTAAGGTTAGTGTGCGTAACGCTCGCCGTGATGCTAACGATGCTCTCAAGAAGATGATCAAAGATGGTCTTCCTGAAGATATGGAGAAAGATGCTGAGGCGCAAGTTCAAAAGAAACATGACGTCTATATCAAGCAGGTGGACGATCTTTACTCTGCTAAGGAGAAAGAGATTATGACTGTCTAATTCAAATTAGATAATATCGAATATTAACAAAAGAAGAGTGTTGAGTCAAAAGCTATTTTTGACTCACATTCTTCTTTGTTTCTTATAACCCTTCTCACCAAATCCAACAATATGAATGGACTTGTAATAAAAAACACCGGTAGTTGGTACTCTGTCAAAACAGACGAAGGCAAGATGGTTGAGTGTAAGATTAAAGGAAAATTTAGGCTTCAAGGTATCAGAACTACTAATCCTATTGCCGTAGGGGATAGAGTCAAGATTACTTTGAATCAAGAGGGGCAAGCAATGATACATGAGATTGAGGAGAGACAGAACTACATCATTCGTAGATCTACCAACCTCTCAAAGCAGGCACATATTCTTGCGGCCAACCTCGATCAAGCTTTCCTTATCATAACACTCAAAGCTCCTGCTACGACCACCGTGTTTATTGATCGTTTTCTCGCCTCAGCCGAGGCGTACCGTATACCCGTAGAGATACTAATTAATAAATCTGATGCACTAGATCAAGAGGAGATGGAGTATTCGGAGGCAATAACAAATCTATACAGCAGTATTGGGTACCCATGTCATAACATATCTGCCAAGAGTGGATATAACCTTGATATGGTAAGAGAGAAGATAAAAGGAAGAATCACTCTTCTCTCTGGCCACTCGGGAGTTGGAAAGTCAACCCTTATTAATGCCTTGATTCCAGGATTAATGATTAAGACAGGTGAGATTTCGCAAGCACACCATCAGGGTATGCACACCACCACCTTCTCTGAGATGTTTGAGACACCAGAGGGTGGTTATATTATTGACACACCAGGTATTAGAGGGTTTGGCACCGTTGATTTTAAGAAGGAGGAGGTCTCTCACTTCTTCCCAGATATATTCAAACACTCTGCCAATTGCAGATTCAATAACTGTCGACATATTAATGAACCTGGATGTGCAGTTTTGGATGCTGTTGAGAATCACTATATAAGCCAATCAAGATATAGCTCATACATCAGCATTCTCAATGACGAAGAGGAGGAGAAGTACCGATAATAACTATTAGATATGAAATTCAACCTACACAAAGAGGGCTTTGTTCGTGTCGCTACGGGTGTTCCACACCTTAGAGTAGGAGATTGTGACTACAACTATGAGCATATCATAGAGCTTTGGGATAGAGCAGCTAAGGAGCAAGTAGATATATTATGTCTACCAGAGTTATCTATTACAGGATATACCTGTGCAGACCTTTTCCTTAATAGAACTCTTGTTGAACAAGCTAAGAGTACCCTCTATAAGCTGACCCAACAAACTCTAAGTAGAGATACTAAGCTAATTATTGGAGTACCTATGGAGGTTAATGGGGTTCTCTATAATATGGCAGCACTCATTGCGGACACATCTCTCATAGGTGTTGTCCCGAAGAGTTATCTACCCAATTATGGAGAGTTCTATGAGAAGAGATGGTTTGCTCCAGCCTCGCAGCTTAGGTGTAAGGATATAAACTTCTACGATACTATGGTGCCGATTGTTGTAGGTGGTATTTTTACTACTCCTCACTTCAATTTCGGCATAGAGCTTTGTGAGGATCTATGGACTCCAATACCACCATCCTCAATACAATCCATGAGAGGCTCACACATCACCTTCAACCTCTCTGCAAGCAATGAGGTTGTTGGCAAGCATGACTACTTAGTTGATCTTATCAAACAGCAGTCAGCTAGATGCCATTCCGCATATGTATACTCATCAGCAGGGTTTGGTGAATCAACAACAGACCTCGTATTTGCTGGAAAAGGGATAATTGCAGAGAATGGATCACTCATGCATCAAGACAACCGTTTTGATATTAAGCAGAAGCTAGGTGTGGTTGATATAGATATCGAGAGATTGAAGGCAGAGAGGATTCGTAAGAGTAGCTTTTATGAGCCTCTTGACTCTGTCAATCCATCTCTACTTAGTGATAACTATAGACCAAAGGTTGAGTTGACCAATAAGAGCGTAATTTCTCTCAAAAGGAGCATAAACCCTCACCCTTTTGTGCCATCGCAAAAGGATAATCAAGATAGATGTCAAGAGATATTCAATATACAAGCATCTGGTCTAGCTAAGAGATTCCTACACACTAGAGCTAAGCGTATGGTCTTGGGTATATCTGGAGGATTAGATTCTACTCTTGCACTACTTGTTTGTATAAAGAGTTGTGAGATACTAAATCTTCCTGCATCCACCATTGTGGGGGTTACTATGCCTGGCTATGGAACAACCGGGCGTACATATACCAATGCACTCAAGTTAATGGCTACTTTGGGAATCTCCACCAAGGAGATAGATATAAAGCCAGCCTGCGAACAGCACTTCTTAGATCTACAACACGATCCTGCCATTCACGATGTAACCTACGAGAATACACAGGCTAGAGAGCGTACAAAGATATTGATGAACCTTGCTAACAAAGAGAATGGCATAGTAATAGGTACTGGCGACCTCTCCGAGCTTGCTCTAGGGTGGGC
This sequence comes from Bacteroidales bacterium, assembly GCA_051648105.1. Lineage (GTDB taxonomy): Bacteria > Bacteroidota > Bacteroidia > Bacteroidales > UBA7332 > UBA7332. The sequence goes on along the minus strand of JBOFEN010000079.1, from coordinate 23,834 downwards.
TACATACAATGGCGATCATATGTCTATGTATGGAGTAAACAGTAGTATCCCTAAGACTCTTGTTAGAGTTCTTGTTGAGTGGGTAGCTCTACATGAAAGTTCAAAAGAGGCTTGCGATACACTACTAGATATTCTTGACACACCAGTTAGCCCAGAGCTTCTCCCAGCAGATCCCTCTGGTGATATTTCGCAGAAAACAGAAGATATAGTAGGGCCATATGAGCTCCACGACTTCTTCCTTTACTATATGGTTCGTTTAGGGTTCACGCCTAAGCGAATACTTATACTTGCTACTCAAGCCTACTCAGGCAAATATGATATTCAGACTATCTATAGCTGGTTGAAAGTTTTCATCAGACGATTCTTCCAACAACAGTTCAAGAGATCATGTATGCCTGATGGTCCAAAGGTGGGATCCATCAACCTCTCTCCACGAGGTGATTGGCGCATGCCGAGTGATGCCTCAGCCGATACATGGCTAAAAGAGCTTGATTTAGCTAAGGAGCAATTGACAAACCAAGATTAGCACTTGGTGATAATAAACAAAAGCTAACCACTGTCACTTAAATGATAGTAAACTACTAATTAATAAATAATATCGTATGAAAAAGATTGTTCTATTCGCTGCGGCTATTGCAGCACTTGGATTCAGCTCATGTAAGTCAACATCTAACAACAAATCAGTAGAGTTCAACGTGAACACTATGGATGGTCGTTGGAAAGTTGTAGAACTTAATGGTGAGAAGGTGAATACATCTGAAGAGGATGGTCCATTTATGTTACTAGATTTCACTGCTGCTCGTCTCTCTGGTAGAGGTGGTTGCAACATCACAAACGGTAACATCGTTTTAGACTCAACAAATGCAGCGGCAATAAAATTCCCTCAAGTGATGACTACAATGATGGCTTGTCCAGAGCCACTTATGAATCTTGAGCAAAACTACCTAAGAGCACTAAACAGCGTAGCTAAGGTTGTGCCAGCAGAAGATGGTAAATACAACTTCGTTGATGAGGCTGGCAAAACACTCTTCGTAGTTGAAAAAGCTAAAGAGGAGTCTGCACCTAAGAACTAATAAGCCTCGGATGAGGTAGGATAGATATTCTATCCTAACAGAGATAGGGAGTATCGCTAACACCAGCAATACTCCCTATCTCTTTTTTTATATACTACGCACCACAACAAGCAACAATAAGCTCCTCCTCGGGTTGTGTTAGGCTTCTCTTTTTGCAGCTTAGAGGTATTGATACGAAGAATGAAGAGCCCATGCCTAGGGTTGACTCCACCCATATCTCACCATTCATCTTCTCTACTAAGCTCTTTGCAATAGTTAGTCCAAGGCCAGTGCCTTGTATCTTGGTTGTAGCTTTGAAAAATCTATTGAATATATCTCCCAAATGCTCCGTAGGTATACCATCACCTGTGTCTCTTACGAATATGGTAACCGAATCCCCCTCCAGGTAGTAGCCCAGTGTAACCTCACCATGTGTAGTATGTTTCTGAGCATTTGATATTAGGTTATGAATAACCTGTTGTAGCCTAATCTCGTCAGCATCGACCCGAATATTCTCATTTGGTAGCTCCTTTTTAAAGATAGCTTTTGAGTTCCAGTTTATCTGTTGAGAGAAGTAACATCTATCGAGTAGGGTATTAAGGTCAATAGATTTGATCTCCATCCTAACCGCACCGCTCTCGATGCGTGATAGATCAAGAAGGTCACTGATAAGGCTATGAAGAATCTGTGAGTTCTCCTCTATGATCTTGACAATGCTAGCTCTCTCATTTACATCAATATACTCATTGGTCATAAGATTTGAGAATCCAATTATCGCATTCAAAGGAGTCTTTATCTCGTGGCTCATATTTGCCAAGAATACAGACTTCATCATCGTAGCCTCTTCCGCTCTCTGTCTCTCAAGCTCCGCGCTCTCTTTAGCCTCTTCGAGAAGAGCATTCTTCTCTTCCAGATCTCTTTGGTGTCTTCTCTGTCTTCTGTACTCCTCGATTGTGATGATGATGATTAAGGTAATCAATAAGAGAGTTATCCATAAATAATTTGAGTATCTCTGCATGAAGCTACTACTCTTATTGTATATGACCACATCCTCGGGTAATATATCCTCTGTGACGCCCCATAGAGTCATAGCCTCAGCATTCATGTGAAGCTTTCTCTTTGTTGGGTTTATAACAGTCTGATCAATGGAGCCACCAGATAATATCTGATGTAACACCTTCATCGTCACAGATGCTGTCTCTTGGCTATTCGGGAAATCACCGCCCATTACATGATTGATTGATCGTCTAGAGTATCCAACCATAAAAGGAGGAGTGGGAGAGTAGAATGCAAATAGCTTATGCGTATTCTCTATTGTCCTTAATGTATCTGTTCTTCTTAGTCCCCAAGAGCTTACTGCAACACCTGTATAGGAGTTCATAGCTCTCAACTCATCTACCATCTCTTGGGTAGTGTAATCATTAGATCTGTAGAATATAGGTTGGATGTTTGGGTAGTTCTCCTCTAGAAACTCTTTGGTTATATACTGCACATAGCTTCCGTAAAATTTTGATCTAGTAAGAAGAGCCAGCTGCTTCATCTTTGGATTTAGCTTAGCCATCATGTGGTAGACGTTCTTAACCTCTACTGGCTCTATGACAGCATAAGCATCAACACCCTTCATTGACTCCTCAATGGGTATGAAGTGAGTGAGGTCCACACTATCACCTAATCCAACAAGATTCTCATACATCATTGTGTGCTCTTTTACTCCACATAAAATGATAGGTATGTTGAATTTCTCATCCTTAATTATATCCTTAAATACGATCCAACTCTCATCTCCAATTAATATTATTGCTTTAGGAGGCCTTTTGCGTATATCATCTCTAAATAGAACAAGCTCTTCATGCCACAGATCGAAATGATCCACATCTCCACTAGAAAGCATCTTTACTCTAAGGTTAATCTCCTTGGATTCATTTCTAATCGACTCAATCATCCTCATATTCCAGCTCCCAAAGGTAGAGACTAATGCGACCTCCTGCAGTTCAACAGCCCCTATTAGTTTAACAGGTAGCATTACGAAAAATATTAATAGTATTAGTGTGGTTATTTTATTCATCAAAAAATACGGGGGTTATTGTTCAATTATTCTATTTTTCTTTCCAATCTACTAGTTCTGATCTAGATATCATAACTATAGACTCAGCAAAACTCTCGTTAACGCAATGAGCAAACTCAAAACTGACACCTCCACTCTTAAGGAAAATATCCTTAGCCTCACACCCCAGATCATACAACGACTCTAGATTATCAACAATAAACCCTGGTGCAGTAATCACTAACCTCGAAACCCCTTGCGAGGGCAAGCTAGCTACAACCTCATCCATATATGGTCGCTGCCAGCTATTTCCGATAGCAGAAGCCCACACGACACTATATTTATCCTGGCTCACTCCAAGCTCCTGGGCAATGAGCCGAGCACTCTCCAAACACTGAAACTTATAGTCGCACTCAACACCCTTTTTCTCACCCTCTTCTATTTGCGAGAGCGGAAGGCTATGAAAGCTAAAAAGCAGCATATCAAAACCCTTCTCTAGCGATCCTCTCACTCCATCTGCTACACACTTGATGTATGCTGGGTGGTTGTAGTATGGCTTAACAACCCTAATTCTTCCTTGAAAACCATTAGCCTGCAATCTTTTTACAGCATCCTCAACTGCAGTGTAGTAAGAAGAAACAGCAAATTGAGGAAACAGAGGGAACAGAGTAACGCTATCAAGGCTCAGATTGCGACTATTGATATTACTTAGTGCTGTGGTGATGTTTGGCAATCCATAACGCATAGATAGTTCAACAGGCTCACAGAGAAGCTCCTCACAAGTGCTTGCCAATACTCGAGAGTGTCTAAGTAGAGGAGACTCCAATCCCTGGCCCCAAATCAACTTATATCTCTCAAGTGATGAAGAAGCTCTAAAGGGTGCTATGATTCCTCTAGCCAAGGGTACTCTAATAAAATTAGGCATACCCATTACATGCTCATCAGAGAGCATATCGCCTATAAACTGCTTAACTGCTGCTTGTTTGAGCTCTTCTGGAGAACCAGTGTTTAGTAGTATAGTAGCATGAGTTTTGTTAAGCAAATTATTATGATCTTTCATCTCGTATTTTTTACTCATCTCATCTCTTTGTATCAATACACCACACCAAACAAAAAATATAGTTATCAGTAAGAAGGGTATACCAATTACTCTATTAAATCTCATCTATTCTGTTCAATTACTTAGTATTCCGTCTGCACAAAGATATTCTATTTTATTTATTTTACCAATTGTTTTCAAATAGTTCGTAAAATTACTCTATTCTCAACCTGTATAGAGTAAATAATAAAGAGCTCGACAGAATTTCTGTCGAGCTCTTTATTATCTATCTAAAACTCACCTAAGTGAATCTAGAACTTCATTACTGAGCGTTGGATATAACCAAGCTCTGTGCGAATTCTTACAATGTAGATACCCTTGCTTAGGTGTGACATCGAGATAGCTTTGGTGTGGCCAAACTCAGTTGCCACAAGTACTCCTGCTATGTTGTAAATCTCCACGTCAAGAATATCTACTTCGCACTCTATGCGTAGAAGATCTTTTACTGGGTTTGGATATAGTCTCAATGAAGCTTCTACTCCATCTATCCCTGTTGAGGGGTCATCATCAAGTGTGATTGAGATATAGAATAGATCCGTAGTATCATGTTTTCTTATCTGATGAGTTCCAGCTGGAATTTTCACTTTCAATATACCATTAGATGGCGTATAAGATGAACCATTCACGAAAATGCGAGTTGCAGATCCCTCGGCAAAGACAAGAGTCAGCTCCCCATCTTGGCTTGTCGTGAAGTCTATTGTCGTTTTTGATTCAATCTTTAGCACTGTAGTAAGCTTAATGCCATTATAGGTTACCTCTCCTTTAGAAGTGCTCAAGTTACCATTGAAGACGAAGAATTCACTAACAAGGCCTTGAGTTGTGAAATTATGAGTTACGTCGCCCTCAATAGCTTCGCCACCATTACCACCATTGTCACCACCGTTGTCACCCCCACCATCGGGATTCTCCTCAGCCTCACCGTCGCCTTGAATTGCTACAAGCTTCGTATTATAGTTTACAAGAGCGTTCTTTAGTTCTGGATTTACAGCGTATGAGGCATCATCCACAGCATTGTTAAATGCCCATTTAAAGTCGCCACCATCTTGTCTACCAGCCAATGATGTTACAACTTGAACAACCTCAGAGGCCTCATGTGCTGTATATTCGTACATTATTGAGCTGTTTGTGTCAAAATTATTGTAGCTATTACCTCCCTGCTTAGAGGTAACGCTCGAAGGAACTGTGCTATTGCGATCAGTAACATCATATGCATCAAAATGTACTCCGTTAGATTTAGAGTAAGGTACATATGTGTATCCCTCTACCATTATGTTGTCGAAAGATTTTATGATTCCTCCATCCTCTTTCGAGAAAGTAGGAGAGTTCTTCTCGTCAGTGCCCATCTTTGTGTCGGTTCCCTGCATGGATATCATCATTGGATTCTTGCAGTTGCGGAAGTAGTTCTTCTCGACAAATACAGATGACCCCTTTGTTGAGCCTACGCCATACTTTGAGTTGCCATCATAGTAATTATTATATACGTGTGCTGAGTAGAAACGTACTCGTGGATGGCGTGAGTCTGAGTGGTCAAACCAGTTGTGATGGTAAGTTATGTAAAGTCCATCTGTGGTGTTCTCACTTAATCCAAGTAGGTTGCACTTACCAGCATCCCAATAGTGGTTGTATGAGAATGTTACGTAGGTCGATCGTTTGCAATCTAATGCGCCATCGCCCTTAGCTTGGTCTCCATCACTACCTGCATGACCGTAAAAGAAGTCACAGTGGTGAACCCAGATGTACTCATTGTCTTGTTGGAGGCCAATATTGTCACCCTCGCTACTGTCTACATTCATGGTTGCAATGTTGCGAATCTCTACGCTAGCAGCACCCTTTAGTCTAATACCCCAACCATCAGCTACAGCGTCATTACCTACACCCTCAATAGTGATAGGGTTGTTATGATTGCTCTTGTTTTCAACAACAATGTCACCATTGTACATAGTTGCAAAGTCGGTTATCTGTCCAACCAATCTAAATACGAATGGTCTACTCTCTTGTCCCTTTTTGAAAGCGTCAAGAATGTTTTGAAAGCCTACGCAGGTTGTGTATCCAGAGCTAGAGGTCTTAACCGAGAACTCTACGCTGTTTTTTGTGTTCTCAGTTATGTAGATCACAACAGCATTCTCCTTGAGTGTGCCATCGGCTTTGTATGCTCCTGGGATGCGCCCATTTGTGAATGCAAACCCTGATCTGTCGAATGACTTCACTGTTACGGGTGCGGACACAGCTGAGGGTGATTCAATACCATCTACCACGGTTGAAACTCTCATGGTATAGTTTCCAGCTTTTAGTCCTGGGATGTCTGCTCTAAAATAGTCTCCATAGTTGCGAATCAATTGGTCGTCAATTTTAACATCGTTCACCCCTTGTCCCGTGATATATACATTGTAGCTCTCGGCCTTCTCAACTGGCTGCCATTCTATGGATGCTGTTTCCAGCCATCCTGAAGCACCGTTTACGGTAACGGATTGAGCTATCATAATAACTGCACTACAAAGAAATAGTGCTGAAAGGAGTAGTCTTCTCTTCATACTTTTGTTAGATTGTTGATTAAATTAGTGGTAATTGAGATGTTTAATAGGTAATAGATACTCTATAATTCATAAATGTTGGTTGCAAATGTAGAAAATAAATGGATTATTCATGCTTATATGGAGTTTGATTTTTGTAAACTATTTATAATATCATCAATTGTCGCGTAATTTTATCACCCCCCTTTCTTTATATTTGATATCCTAATAGCTTAGTTTATATGCCATTAATTTATCTGTACTAAATATCTCTGATGCTTGGAGTGATATTATACTATTTGTATAAAATTGTGTCTCCACTCTATTTGGATATTAATTTCATTATTCAAATTAATATCAGAGCCCTCCAACTCTTAGTTAGGCAGTGCCTAACGAGTGGTTAGCCTTAGCCTAATTGATGATTAGCCACTGCCTAACTACAAGTTATCCTTAGCCTAAATCTAAATAATGGTTATGTAAATATATATAGAGAGATAGTTCTGGGTATTAGTATGTTGTTTGTTTAGAAAAAAGTCAAAGGGTTTCACCCCTAAAGTCAAAGAGTTTGCACCTTTTACTCACAGAGTTTTGCCTCCAAACTCACAGCCTTTTTGGGACTAGTTATTAGCGTAATGATATCTCTATCTTTTTTGGTGCAATTCGATCTATTATCAAGCCGTTTTATTGCAAAATGTTTTACTTTATGATAGTTGTGAGGCATGCTGATATTTCTCATTTGTAGTCTCACGGCTTAGTTGAGCTGTTTGTGTTTTATAACATTAAAAATATCAAATATTACTCGTCGAATTATTTGGAAAAAGTCTCTTTGGGGAGTATATTTGTAGAGTGTGGTGGAGCGTCTAATATGATGATAGTTTGCTGTTTATCTACTATACTAAATCTATTTCCCGAGCTCAGTAATAGGTTTAGTAGCGCAGCACTATGTCTAATAATGGACAGTTGAAGTTGATTTAAATATTAACCTTATAATTATCTATAGATGGAGTATATCCGTATCCCAACAAAGCTGTTTTCGCTGCCCGAATGGAGAAGTGGATTGAGCTATGAGACTAAGATATTTTTCTTCGAGCTAATATCCATGGCCACCTACCAGAGTTGTGAGATCTCCTTCATGGGTGAGAAGTTTCAGCTTAAGTCTGGGCAGCTTATTACAACTCAAAGATATCTTGCAAGAGTGCTTAAAACTACCGACACAAAGGTGAGACGCCACCTTGATAAGTTGCATTTGTTTGGTTTGATAAAAGTGGAGGTGACGCAGAATTCGCGCAGTGGAGTCACACAAAGATACAAGAAGAGAAGAACGCTTGTAACTATCTGTAATAGACATCTTTATACGGGGTCGCTTACCCCTGAGGAGGGAGAGGATTTACTCAAGAGTTGGATATGGATTTGACGCAGAGGAGCCTTTTTTTGGTGTTTTTGCCTCAATTTTGATCTCTGGTTATAATTGCCACAATTGTAGCTAATGTGTTGTTTGTTAGTGTTGTAGGTGTTCTGTAGCTACTATTTTATTACTCTTGTAAGCATTGAGTTGACGCGCAAATGCACGCAAGTTTAACGCAGAGAGAACGCAGAGAGGGTTGGGGATGTGATTTAAAGTTGTAACTTGCTGTAATATATCTTGTTATGCAGTGTTTTTTGAGCTCAAACACTCAGAGGTAGAATTCAGGTTCGTTTTTAATTATTTCCCAAAAGTGACGCATACTTACGTAAATAGAATCTTAAGAATTTAAATAACTAAGAATTGAAAAAAAAAAATATAGCGCGCGCTCGTAAAGAGCTTTATTGTAAGAGGGGGAGTTACGCTCGTGGTCAGCTTGTGGTTTTGGCTTGCTTGCTCTTGCGTGAGGGTATATGGATGCTGGTATATTTCAATTGCCAGATATTGCTAATTCAGGGGAGTTTGTCAAACGGGGTAGGGCTGCTTTGTGATGATACTCTTGGCTGAGATGGCTCTATGGTTTGAGCAGTTGTGTGTTGTATCGTTCTCTTTGGAGGTGGGATGGCTAGAGGTGTGAAAGTCTCTATCGGGACTCTTTTTGCTTGGATATGCTACGTATAGGCACAAAAAAAAGCCCCGAGAATCTCTGTATTGAGAATTCGTTGGCTTCAATTAGTTTGTGTGAAGTTTGTTTCCTTGAAATAGTAGCAAGATAATCAGATAGTGTAGTTTTTAATCTTTAGGGATTAAGCAACGTGCTTGTGCTGTGCTATCCCTGGTTTGATAATTGAGTTGACAAAATCTGCCACGTCACTGATTGATGTTGTTGATCTTAGATTGAATTGGCGTACTTGGTTGCTGTTCTTGTTGTTTCCGTATTGGGTAGACAAGATAACTTTGCAGTCGCCGTTCTCACCTAGTTCTACGATAGTTGTTACGTAGAAATCATTTGATTGTGCTTTACGCATGCTGCGTTTAACGCTTGGATAGTAGATGAACCCTAATGTGTTAAGTTCTCTAATCAATAAACCTTGTAAATTCATAATGTAAAGTATTTGAAATATTAATGATGATAATTCCCCAAAGCTCTATGCAAAGGGTGGTTTATCTGATCTCTTACACTTTTTCAATGAACACTTCTTTGTGAGTAGTCGGGAGCGTGTCTCCTTCAAATCACAATGCAAAAGTACAGCAGGTTACTTAACTATGCAAGTTAATCCTGTTACATTTCGGTTACACTCTTGGGTTTTATGATTTCTTATCAAAAGTAGTCTGTTTATCTGCTAGTAAAACCACCATTATTATTGCTTTCTGCTTTGCCGTACGGCTAGAAAGGGATAATTTTGTAGTCAGAAAATAGAAGTAATAACAATAAACTAGAGAGTCAAGGAATGATATCAGTTGATGGAGTAACGGTAGAGTTTGGTGGTAGTACACTTTTTGAGAATATATCTTTTGTGATCAATGAGAAGGATCGTATTGCCTTAATGGGTAAGAATGGAGCTGGTAAGTCGACACTGCTTAAGATTTTGGCAGGTGATAGACAGGCTACGCGTGGAAAGGTGTCGGCTCCAAAGGAGAGTGTGATAGCTTATCTTCCGCAGCATTTGATGACTCACGATGGTAGGACTGTTTTTGAGGAGACCTCACAGGCTTTTGCTCACCTCTTTGAGATGGAGGCTGAGATTGAGGAGCTCAACAAGGAGATGGCTGAGCGTACGGATTATGATTCGGACTCTTACTATGAGCTTATTGAGAAGGTGTCGACCTTGAGCGAGAAGTTTTATACTATCGACTTGACTAACTTTGCTGAGGATGTGGAGAAGATCCTTTTGGGTCTGGGATTCTCTCGCGAGGACTTTACTCGTCAGACAAGTGAGTTTTCGGGTGGTTGGCGTATGCGTATCGAGCTAGCTAAGCTTCTTTTGAAGAAGCCTGATGTATTGCTGCTTGATGAGCCAACGAACCACTTGGACATTGAGTCTATACAGTGGTTGGAGGAGTTTTTGATTAGCAACGGACAGGCTGTGGTGGTTATATCCCACGATAGGGCTTTTGTTGATAATATCACGACTCGTACAATTGAGGTGACGATGGGTCGTATCTATGACTACAAGGTGAACTACTCTAAATATCTTGAGCTACGTAAGGAGCGCCGTCAACAGCAGCAGAAGCAGTTTGAGGAGCAGCAGAAGATGATAGCTGAGAACAGGGAGTTTATTGAGCGCTTCAAGGGTACTTACTCTAAGACTCTTCAGGTGCAGTCGCGTGTGAAGATGCTTGAGAAGTTGGTTATCATAGAGGTTGACGAGGAGGATACTTCGGCTCTGAGATTGAAGTTTCCGCCTTCTCCAAGATCGGGTAGCTATCCGGTGGTTGCTGATGGTTTGGGCAAAACTTATGGTGAGCATACTGTCTATGCGAATGCTAACTTCACTATCGAGCGTGGCCAGAAGGTTGCTTTCGTGGGTAAGAACGGTGAGGGTAAGTCGACGATGATCAAGAGTATCATGGGTGATATCGATTTTGATGGTAAGCTGGAGCTTGGTCACAATGTTCAGATTGGTTACTTTGCGCAGAATGAGGCTTCGCTTCTTGATGAGGATTTGACGGTATTCCAAACTATTGATGATATTGCCGTTGGTGATGCTCGTCTTAAGGTTAAGGATTATCTTGGTGCATTTATGTTTGGTGGTGAGGCTTCGACAAAGAAGGTGAAGGTTCTTTCGGGTGGTGAGCGTACTCGCTTGGCTATGATTAAGCTTCTTCTGAACCCGGTGAACTTGTTGATTCTCGATGAGCCGACGAACCACTTGGATATGAAGACTAAGGATATCATCAAGGCGGCATTGAAGGATTATGATGGTACGATCATCCTTGTGTCGCACGACCGTGACTTCCTAGATGGATTGGTGGAGAAGGTTTATGAGTTTGGGAATAAGAAGGTGACAGAGCACTTGGAGGATATCTATGGTTTCCTAAGAAATAAGAAGATGGAGTCACTTCATGAGATTGAGAAGAGATAATAACTAAGATCTACGATATGTTTAATTTGATAAGGTCAGTTAGAGAGATTCGTTTTAATGCATTTGATATCTTTCTGCTTCTATTTGTGTTGCTGGGTAATCTATATAGTGGTTATGAGTCGAAGGAGCTGAGTCCGCTTGCGCTCTTCACTAGTATGAGTGGCATTCTGTGTGTACTCCTAGCGGCTAAGGGTAATATATTGAACTTTGTTGTTGGGGCATTTAATGCTACACTATATACTATCATAGCTGCTAAGTCATCCTTTTGGGGTGAGGTAATGCTCAATATGGGCTTCTACCTACCTATGCAGTTCGTTGGCTTCTACTTCTGGTCTAAGCATCTCAACAAGCAGCATGAGAGTGAGGGTTTGGTCAAGAGTAAGTTCTTGACTATGCAGCAGCGCCTGATCTTGATCTTTGCTTCAGTGGTGGTCATCATTGCCTATGGCTATCTTTTGGGAATGATCAAGGGGTCGGCTCCTACGCTTGATTCGGCTAGCTCTGTCTTGTCTGTGATAGCTATGTTGCTAGCAATACGAGCTTATGTAGAGCAGTGGGTGCTTTGGATAGTGGTTAATATGCTGACGGTTGTTCTTTGGATCACCTCTTATAATAATGGTGGCGACCATTCGTTCATCATGATTGCTATGTGGGGTGCATACTTTATCAACTCTATCTATGGCTACTATAACTGGGTAAGACTTACTAAATAAGATCCAATTGTCACTAAAAAGGCAAAAAATTAGTGATTTCTTCTGTATCTATTTGCAAATATCAAACAAAATTCTACTTTTGTAGGAGAAACATAAACAAAAACTACTTAGTGTATGCAGCAGAATAGCTTTACATACTTTTTTTTCTTCTTCTTTTACTTCTTTGTTAAGTAAGAGCGGGGTGTCGTATGTAAATCTAAAGTTGCTGCTACAAGGTGAGTAACGATACAGGATAGGCCCGCTCAAACATTTGAGTGGGCCTATTTCGTTTTAAATACCCAAACCAAAAAAAATCTATGAAGAGAGTAGCCATACAGGGAGTGGCGGGTTGCTTCCACGAAGTTGCCGCTAGAGAGTATTTTAAGTCAGAGAGTGTGGAGGTTGTGCCGTGTGATACGTTTCAAGATCTTTTTGAGAGTATAGCTAGGGGGAGGGCTGATTTTGCTGTTGCTGCTATTGAGAATACAATAGCTGGGACACTTCTTCCAAACTATGAGCTGCTCAACAGGAGTGGGTTGACTATCATTGGTGAGCATAAGCTTCGTATTGAGCACTGCTTGGTGGCTCTACCTGGGCAGTCTATTGAGGATATTCATGAGGTGGGTTCTCACCCTATTGCTCTGATGCAGTGTCGTGATTTCCTCTCTCAATATCCCTCGATTAGGGTTGTAGAGAAGTTGGATACGGCAATGAGTGCTCGTGAGATTGCAGAGAGTGGCCTCACGGGTGTTGCTGCAATTTGTGCAAAGGCGGCTGCCGAGGTGTATGGTATGGAGGTTTTGGCTGCGGGTATAGAGAGTAATAAGCGTAATTATACTCGTTTTATGATGCTCACAGACAGGGATAGTGCTGTTGCATTTAAGGATGAGGGGCATGTAAACAAAGCCTCGTTGGCTTTTGCTCTTCCTCACTCGCAGGGCTCTCTGGCTCAGGTGCTGTCTATATTGTCGTACTACAATATTAACTTGACAAAGATACAATCCTTGCCTATCGTGGGTAGTGAGTGGGAGTATCTCTTTTATATAGATCTGACCTTTGAGTCTATTACTCGTTATAGACAGTCGCTTGAGGCTATTATGCCTCTTATCCGCGACTTATCTATCTTGGGTGAGTATGTTGAGGCCTCTTATGTGCATGAGTGAGAGGTTGATTGTTAGGGAATAAAAATGAACATAATATATACTATATGAATAATATTAAGCCAGCCGATAGGATTGCGAAGGTTGAGGAGTATTACTTCTCGCGCAAACTCAAGGAGATAGCTGAGCTGAATGCTCAGGGCAAGGGTATCATCAATCTGGGGATTGGTTCGCCTGATTTGCCACCTTCTGCTGATACTATTGCTACTCTTTGCGATGAGGCTTCAAAGCATAATAGTCATGGATATCAGTCTTATAATGGTGTAGTGGAGCTTCGTAGTGCCTTCTCCAACTGGTATGCCAAGTGGTTTGATGTTGAGCTTAATCCTTCGAATGAGATATTGCCTCTTATAGGGTCAAAGGAGGGTATATTGCACATATCTATGGCTTTTCTAAATCCTGGGGATAGTGTTCTGGTGCCTAATCCGGGATATCCAACTTATAGTTCGTTGAGTAAGATTGTTGGTGCGAATGTTGTGCTGTATGATCTAACAGAACAGGGTGGTTGGTTGCCTGATTTCGACCAACTTGAGAGTATGGATCTCAGTGGTGTGAAATTGATGTGGGTGAACTATCCTAATATGCCAACTGGAACAAAAGCTACTCGTGAGTTGTTTGTGAAGTTGGTGGATTTTGCTCGTCGACACAATATAGTGGTTGTTAATGATAATCCTTATAGCTTTGTGTTGAACAAGGATCTGTTGAGTATTCTTCAGGTGCCAGGGGCTAAGGATGTCTGTATTGAGATGAACTCATTGAGTAAGTCGCACAATATGCCAGGATGGAGAATAGGTATGCTTGCCTCAAACCCTCAATTTGTTGAGTGGATCATCAGGGTAAAGAGTAACATTGACTCTGGTATGTTTAGGGCTATGCAGTTGGCTGCTGCCAAGGCTCTTGAGGCTGACAGTGAGTGGTATGATGGTATGAATGAGCTTTATGCTCGCAGACGTCATCTGGCTGAGGAGATATTGACTCTCTTGGGTTGTGAGTTTGACTCGCAACAGAGCGGTATGTTTCTTTGGGGGCGTATCCCGCAGAGTTACTCCAATGGTGAGGAGCTGGCTGATAAGCTTCTGTATGGGGCTAATCTATTCTTAACTCCAGGCTCTATTTTTGGATCGAATGGTAATAAATATATAAGAATTTCACTTTGTGCCAACGAGGATATGTTGCGTGAGGCACTTAATAGAATAAATAAATTAGAAAAATAATTATGACACTTCAACTTCAGAGTATATTACTTCCAGGTATTGATACAGAGAGACCACTTATTATTGCGGGTCCTTGTAGTGCAGAGACAGAGGAACAGGTGATGGAGAGCGCACGACAACTTAGAGCTAGTGGTTTTAATATTTTCCGTGCTGGTATTTGGAAGCCGCGTACTAAACCAGGTGGCTTTGAGGGCGTGGGCTCTGTGGGTCTTAAGTGGATGCAGAGGGTCAAGAGTGAGTTGGGTATGTATACTGCAACGGAGGTTGCTACGCGCAAGCATGTTGAGGAGGCGATAGCTCATGATATTGATATCCTTTGGATTGGTGCTCGTACTACGGCTAATCCTTTTGCGGTACAGGAGATTGCGGACGCTCTAGTGGGTTGTGATAAGGTGGTTTTGATTAAGAACCCTGTAAACCCTGACTTGGAGTTGTGGATTGGTGCTATTGAGCGTATCTACAATGCTGGTATCACAAAGATTGGTGCTATACATAGAGGGTTTAGTACTTATGAGAAGAAGCTTTATCGCAATATGCCTATGTGGCACATTCCTATCGAGCTAAGACGTCGTTTCCCTAACTTGCCTATCGTTTGTGACCCTAGTCACATTGGTGGTAGAAGGGAGTTGATAGCTCCTCTATCGCAGCAGGCTCTGGATCTTCGTTTTGATGGTTTGATAGTTGAGTCTCACTGTTCGCCTGACACGGCTTGGAGTGATAAGGATCAGCAGGTGACGCCTGACTCTCTTGGCTTGATATATAATATGTTGGTTGTTCGTGATACGGTTGACTCAACAGAGAGTCTTTCGGATCTTCGTCGTCAGATTGATGAGTTGGACAATCAGCTACTTGAGACTTTGGGTAAGCGTATGAAGGTTGCTCGTGAGATTGGTACATATAAGAGAGATCACAACTTGCCTGTTCTTCAGTCTGGTCGTTATGATGAGATCATCAATAAGCGTTGTGCTCAGGGTGCATCTCTTGATATGGATTATGAGTTTGTGAAAGTTGTGATGGAGGCTATTCATGAGGAGTCGGTAAGACAGCAGGTTGAGATTATGAACAAATAATATATCACTTATGGCAAATAATAACGGAATCAACTACAAGGTGATCTTGCGAATAGCTCTGATCGTGGTTGTAGCAACGACATTGGGCTTTATGGGACGTAAGGCTAAGAGTGTTGATAGTAGTGCAGTGGTAGATAGTGAGACGGTAGATTATGGGTCTGGCCAAACGGAGTTGAGTGCAGAGATGCTCGCTCTCTTCCCTGATGCAGTGAGTTGTGAAAGGGGTGAGTCGGATCTATATATGTTCTTCGCTCAGGATGGAGGCTTACTTGGTTATGGTGTTGAGAGTGCTCCTTACTCTGATGAGTTTATTGGTTATGCTGGTCCAACACCCATACTCATAGGCTTGGATAAGGATAAGTTGATAACTGGGGTTGAGATATTGCCCAATGACGAGACTCGCAGTTTTGTGAGACGAGTGAAGAGGGATGGACTTTTTGACTCTTGGAATGGGTTGACCATCGAGCAGGCTATAGCTCAGGATGTAGATGCCGTATCTGGTGCAACGATGACTAGTGATGCTGTGGTCTCATCTCTTCGCAAACGACTATCAATGCTCACTGTTGGTGACTTCAATCCTCCGCGTAATTGGAGTAATATCTTTAAGGATATTGCTGCTTGGTTGATAGTAATATTTGCTTTGGTTTCATACTTCTCGCCATCGAAGATGAAGAATCTAAGGTGGTTGCTACTGAGTAGCTCGGCTATTGTACTTGGTATATGGCAGGGTAAGATGTTATCTCTTGCAACGGGTTATAACTGGTTGGTAAATGGGGTTTCATTTAGCGGGCAATTGGTCCTAATCGTAATGCTTGCTCTTGCCTTCATACTGCCACTTGTTACAAAGAAGCCATTCTATTGTATCTATGTTTGCCCATTTGGTGCATTACAGGAGTTGATGGGTAAGTTTACCAAGAAGAAGGTGAAGATTCCTCAGGGGGTGTCAAATATACTATCTAAGTTTCAGCCTACATTTGTTGCGTTGATAGTTATATCACTTCTTGCGGGTGTATCCTCATCGTGGTTGCCAGAGATAGAGCCATTTGCTGCTTTCTTGATCGATTCGGCTTCGGTGATGGTATTGATACTTGCTTCAATATTCCTTATACTATCAGTGTTCTTTCAAAAGCCTTGGTGCAAGTTTTTCTGCCCAACGGGTTATATATTGGATATGACTAGACGTAAGAAGTAATTATTTCTTGCCTCTAGACAAAAGAGCAAGGCTCTAGCTTTGTCGTAAATGACACTGCTAGACCCTTACTCTTTTATATGGTTTGGTGTATTGTCAAGATTCGATATTCAACTATAAGATCTCAGTTGAAAAAACATTATTGCTTTTGTTGGCGTTATTCTCATAGTTAGGGTTAATATTGATCAACCTTAAAGAGTGATGAGATAGATGTATTGAGTGTAAAATCTTAATTGTAAGTAGTATGAAACCAATTGAATTGACCAAAAGTGATTTTATTAGTAAGGTTGCTAATTATGAAACTTCACCTAGAGAATGGAAATACCTTGGGGATAGGCCTGCTTTGATAGATTTCTATGCAAGCTGGTGTGGACCTTGTAAGGCTATAGCTCCTGTTCTTGAGGAGCTTGCAAAAGAGTATGGGGAATCTATTCATGTTTATAAAGTAAACACAGAGAATGAGGAGGAGTTAGCTGCTGTATTTGGTATTAGAAGTATTCCTTCACTGCTTTTTGTTCCTATGGGTGAGCAGCCTCAAATGGCTCAGGGTGCTATGTCTAAGTCTGATCTAAAAAAAGCTATAGACAGCGTACTCCTGAAAAAATGATAATACTTTGTTTTGGTTAATCAAAATTTAGTATTATCATTGCACGTAATTAATATATATATACCAATATGAAAAACAGATTCAAATTATCAATTAAGTCTCTAGTTGTTACAAGCTTATTAGTAGCTACAGCAACTACTTGTTATTCGCAAGTAGATAACGGTTTAGCAGAAGTTCATTCAGATAAGCATAATGAGCTAATTTTATCTCATCACTTTGATAAGTCAAAAGCTTTTTCAGCCATGGCTTTTCAAACGCAATTAGATTTTCTGGATAGCTACATAAAGGAAGTATATGCGTAATACGTTGGTAATATTGTTTTTATTCTCCATTTCAGTTAATGCTTTCTCTAATAGAAGAATCCAATTTGAAGATAAAAGAGTTGTATTAGTGACATCTGTGGAGTGTGGGTATTGCATTACTAATATTGCTTTCTACAACCAATTGTCAGAAGAGTATAAAGGTCAAATTCAGATGGTTGCTCTTTCGGAGAGTTCATCAAAGAAGATTAATAAATTGCCTAGGATCTATCCAGATAGAGAGGTTGTGTTGAAAAATTGGATTGTTGTCCCCAATGCAAGAAAGCTATATCTGAACTTGATTGAATATGAGACATTCCCTCAATTGATTTTCATTGATAATGGTATTGTTGTCGACCGTTTTGTGGGTACTATTGAATCGGTTAAGAATGAGATTAGGACTCAACTTCCACTGTTTATAAAAGAGTAATATAGATCTTAAATGGAAAGGGAGTCTTATATATACAATAATAGCAGAGCCTATAAGCTCTGCTATTATTGTATATGGTAGTGTATAATTACTTTTTCAATGAAGCGATGCTCTCTTGTAGAGAGTTGATCTTGCTTTGAGCGTCAGATTGTTTTTTGCGTTCTGCATCAACAACAGCAGCAGGTGCACCACCAACGAACTTCTCGTTTGATAGTTTAGCTGTAACTGACTTGAGGAATCCTTGGTAGTATTTCAACTCGCCCTCAAGTTTGCTCAACTCCTCTTCTACGTTTAGCATAGATCCTAGAGGTACAGCATACTCTGTTGTTCCAACAAGGAACGAAACAGCTGTTGCCTCTTTCTCTGTAGCTTGCTCTAGTGATGAAAGATTACACATCTTAGTGATCACAGAGTTGTAGGTCTCGTTGTGGTTGCCCATAACTTGAAGAGTCAATGGCTCTTTGTTTGGGATATTCTTCTGAAGACGAACAGTACGTACGCCAGCGATGATCTCTTTAACTAGATCGAAGTCAGCGATGATCTTAGCATCGTAAGCTTGAGCTTTTGGCATCATCTGTGTCATGATACTTTCGTTCTCAGCTCTCTCAGTTATTGCTTGCCATAGCTCTTCAGTGATGAAAGGCATGAATGGGTGAAGCAGTCTAAGTAGTTGATCGAAGAATCCAAGTGTAGCCTCGTATGTCGCTGCATCTATTGGTTGTTGATATCCTGGTTTAACCATCTCTAGGTACCATGATGAGAACTCATCCCAGAATAGTTTGTATACTTCCATTAGTGCCTCAGAAAGTCTGTACTTGTCGAATGAGTCGTTCATCACCTCAATAGTGCGGCTCATAAGTGCATCAAACCATTTGATTGCTGAAGCAGCAGCCTCTGGTTGTGCAATGGTGTTGTCTACTTGCCATCCTTTTACAAGGCGGAAAGCGTTCCAGATCTTATTGTTGAAGTTACGTCCTTGCTCACATAGTGTGTCATCGAATAGGATGTCATTACCTGCAGGTGCTGCAAGCATAAGTCCCATACGAACTCCATCAGCACCGAAGTCGCGGATAAGCTCTAGTGGCTCTGGTGAGTTGCCAAGTGACTTTGACATCTTACGTCCTTGCTTGTCACGAACTATACCTGTTAGGTATACATTTTTGAAAGGCATCTCTCCTTTGTACTCATAACCAGCCATGATCATACGTGCTACCCAGAAGAATAGGATGTCTGGACCTGTTACTAGGTCGCAAGTAGGGTAGTAGTAGTTGATCTCAGCATTGTCCTTGTCTGTGATGTCGCCAAAGACAGAGATAGGCCACAACCAAGAAGAGAACCATGTGTCAAGACAATCTTCGTCTTGACGAAGGTCGCTGAACTGAAGCTCTGGGTTGCCACTCTTAGCTCTTGCTGCTTCTACAGCTTCCTCTTCTGTAAGTGCAACTATGTATCCTCCTTGTGGAAGGTAGTATGCTGGGATGCGGTGACCCCACCATAGTTGTCTTGAGATACACCAATCTTTGATGTTCTCCATCCAGTGGCGGTATGTGTTCTTGAATTTAGCAGGAACAAGTTTGATGTGATCTTCCATCACTGCCTCTAGTGCAGGCTTAGCCAATCCTTCCATGTTAAGGAACCACTGCATAGATAGCTTAGGTTCGATAACAGCGTTGGTTCTCTCTGAGCATCCAACTTTGTTTGTGTATGGCTCTACCTTCTCCATCAAGTTGGCATCGGTAAGATCTTTCTCTATCTGGTTTCTAACATCGAAACGATCCATGCCAACGTATAGTCCTACTTTGTCATTGATTGTCCCGTTGTCATTGAAGATGTCAATAGTCTCTAGGTTGAACTTCTCACCTAGCATATAGTCATTAACATCGTGGGCTGGAGTAACCTTCAAGCATCCAGTACCAAACTCTACGTCTACGTACTCGTCCATGATGATAGGGATAGCACGGTTAACAAGAGGAACGATAACCTTCTTGCCTTTCAACCAGCTGTATCTCTCGTCGTTTGGATTAACACAAACGGCGCTATCTCCAAGGATAGTCTCAGGACGTGTTGTTGCAACAACGATGTATTTGTCCTCTTCACCCTCTACTTGGTAGCGAAGGTGGTATAGTTTGCTGTTTACCTCTTTGTAGATTACCTCTTCGTCAGATAGTGCAGTAAGGGCTTGTGGGTCCCAATTGACCATACGAACACCTCTATATATAAGTCCTTTGTTGAATAGGTCAACAAATACTTTAAGTACGCTCTCTGAACGAGTCTCATCCATAGTGAAGCATGTGCGCTCCCAATCACAAGAAGCGCCAAGCTTCTTTAGCTGCTCAAGGATCAATCCACCATGTTTGTGTGTCCAGTCCCAAGCGTGAGTAAGGAACTCTTCGCGTGTTAGATCGCTCTTCTTGATACCCTCTGAAGCTAGTTTGTTCACAACCTTTGCTTCAGTAGCGATAGATGCGTGGTCTGTACCAGGTACCCAACAAGCATTTTTACCCATCATACGAGCACGACGGATAAGTATGTCTTGAATTGTATTGTTTAGCATATGTCCCATGTGAAGAACTCCAGTTACGTTTGGAGGTGGGATAACTATGGTGTATGGCTCGCGCTCGTCAGGAGTAGAGCGGAAAAGACCATTTTGCATCCAATATTCGTACCACTTATCTTCAACCTCTGAGGGATTGTATTTGCTTGCTAATTCCATGAATTGTATAACGGCTTTAGTGTTAATCTAATATTTTAGCTATGTAGTTTGTCAATATGCTTATCGCTACGTGGTTGTGACCACCTTGTGGGATAATAATATCAGCAAACTGTTTTGTCGGCTCAATGTGTTGAATATGCATTGGCTTGAGAACCTCTTGATAGCGCTCAATAACCTTGCCGACTGTTCTACCGCGTTCAACGATGTCACGGTTGATAACTCTAATAAGTCTATCGTCACCATCAGCATCGACGAATACTTTAATATTCATCATCTTGCGAAGTTCTGGCTCCGTAAGAGCAAGTATACCCTCAACAATCACAACCTTGCGTGGCTCAGTTGGGATAGTCTCCGTATTACGAGTACAAGTGGTGTATGTGTATGTTGGTTGCTCTATCGACTCGCCTCTCTTGAGTTGTTTGAGGTGCTCGATAAGGAGTTCCCACTCAATAGCTGCTGGTTCGTCGAAGTTAGTTTCGAGACGCTCATTTAGGGGTAGATGACCCAAGTCGCGATAGTAGTTATCTTGAGACAAGACGACTACTGAGTTTTCTGGAAAACTTTGAATCACTTTGCGGACAACAGTTGTTTTGCCCGAACCGGTTCCCCCGGCAATGCCAATGACGATCATATTATATCTCTTATACAGTTAAGCGTTTAAAATCTTACAAATGTAGTAACTTTTTTCGGATAGATAGTCACAAGGATGTAGAGGCTAACATTATTTTACTCTAATTCGGGGTGTGTTGCTCGACAAAACTCCTTTCGTAGAGTCTCAAGATCGTTTGGTTCACCCACAATCCAAAGCAGATCACCCTCTATGAGTTTGAGATCTTGTGTGATTGTTATGCTCTCTGTTGTGCCTGCTCTCTCTACGGCAATAAGCATAGAGTTGAATCGTTCGCTAATGCCTGAATCGGCAATTGTTTTGCTCCATAGTTTTGAGCAGGGTTCGACAACGAATTGCTCCATAGTGACTTCTCTATGAGAGTTGCTATGGGTGATCTCAATGGATGAGCTTTTCTTGTCCTCAGCTATCTCTCCGAAGGCTCTTAATTGAGGGGTGGTGCCAACAACGGTTACCACATCGAAGGGGAATAGCTGATCTTTGGCTCCTGGTATGTTTATCCTTTTATTGCCTCTGAGTATACTCACTATGCTCACACCAAATTTCTCTCTTATTCTAGCCTTATATAGGAATACTCCAGAGAGGGGGAAGTTTTGTGAGATAGTGAAGTGTGTGGTCATGAGATCGAGTGCTATGTTCTTAAACTCTCGCTTACCGTGGTTCTCCTTAACAGCTAGATTAAAGGTGATGATCTGTTCCATGTGAATGAATGCTCTTCTGAGTGGTGAGAAAAACATTATAATAACCCCAACAGTTACAAATGCTGCGAGGAAGAATGCTATGCGGAAGGTGTATAGGTGCATGAATAGTGCGGCCATAAAGGATATGGCAATGGCAATACGAAATAGTTGTAGTGCTATGAGCTTACCGTGGTTGAATCGTGAGTCATCCCATAGCTCATTGAAATAGTCTCTATTGCCTTGCCTTGTTGATAGTGCCCACAAGAGGGGTGTGGCTAGTAGCATGGAGGTGGTAAGTAGTATAAGGTTGGCATAGAATCCTTGGAAGTAGAACGCTATGATTGGTTCTACGTATCTTGTTGTACCTAGATAGATACCTGTGAGTAGTATGGTGAATATACCCACTTGTTTGAAGTAGCTTCTTAGGTAGTTGTGCCATAGGGGCCTATTGTTTATGGATGAGTTGCCTGATCCGTATCTAAAGAGGAATAGTCGCACTCTCTCTGGTAGTCGGCTCTCAATGGCCTCAAAGGTGGGTTCGGCTAGTCGCATTAGATAGGGGAGGGTGAAAGTGGTGATGATGGATACAGCTACGGCTATTGGGTATAGGAAGTCGCTGGTAACATTTAGTTGTTGCCCGAGCGATGCGATAATAAAGGCGAACTCGCCTATCATGGCAAGGCTAAAACCTGCTTGAAGAGATCGCTTTAGTGTCTGTCCTGAGAGTAGTGTGCCTGTGGATGCAATAATAACCATACCAATAATAACTACACTAGAGATAGTGATGATAGGTATGTAATGCTCAATTAGTACATCTGGTTTGACCATCATACCAACGGATACAAAGAATACAGCCCCAAAGAGATCTTTTAGTGGCTTTGTGACCTTCTCTATGGCTTCGGATTCTATTGTTTCAGCTAGTATAGACCCCATGATGAATGCACCAAGAGCAGAGGATAATCCTACGCTATTTGCTAGCACAACCATTCCGAAACATAAAGCAAGTGCAACAATAAGTAACACTTCGTTATTTAGGTATTTATGAAATTTTCTTAGTATTGTAGGAATAAGGTATATTCCAACGAGGAACCATACAAGGAGGAAAAAAAGCATCTTGAAGAGGCTTCCACCTACTGCACTTCCCTCTATTGATCGATGTATTGCAAAGGTTGGTAGAAGTACCATCAATAGAATAGCAAATAGATCCTGGACTATCAGTGTGCCGAGTACTATGGTGGAGAATTTCTTTAGAAGTAACCCTTGATCCTCGAAGGTTTTGTAGATAACAATTGTAGAAGGAAAGCATAGCATGCAACCAAGGAAGAAGGAGTCAATCTCGCTCCATCCAAGTAGTTTTCCTGTTGTGAATCCAAGTAGTGTCATGCCCGTAATTAGCACAATAGATGCTATGGCTACGGAGCTGCCTACTCGTATTAACTTCTTGAAACTGAATTCCAACCCTAGGGTGAAGAGGAGGAATATAATTCCAATCTCAGCCCATACGGCAATGCTCTTCTCCTCTTGTACCGAGGGGAAGTATTCGAAGCTACTACCTGCTAAAATTCCTGCTAATATGTAACCCAATATGACTGGTTGGTTTAACCATTTAAATAGAAGCGAAATGCCTCCTGCAAGAAGTAGGATTAGGGCCAGATCGCTTATGAGAGGTTCTATATGATTCATAACTAATCTTTTTGTTAAATATATATGAAAGATGCAAAGGTAATAAGTTGGCTTATATATTTGTTTACTTTTGCCCCCTCAAAACAGGTAACGATGAAATATTTTACAAATGCGATGTTGAGCCAATTTACTAATTGGGGTTTACTGAAAATGTCATCCACAATATCTTTGTCTAGCCTGTTGTGGATGGCATATCTTGTTCATTGTTGTTATTGTTTTTTCTATAGCTAGTTTTATCCTTTCAATTAATCTGTTTCTGCCAATTACTTTTAAGAC
>JBOFEN010000078.1:0-2999 GCA_051648105.1 Bacteroidales bacterium | reverse complement strand
TCGAGTAGGGGAGAGCAACGCCTGATCCATCGTTTGAGATTCTTCACAGCCCCCTTTGGGGATATCTCTGGAGAGTACTCCAGAGCAATTTCTTTCATCGAGATCATAAGCAAAAGATTTATTTAAATGGTTACTGTTTTTGCCTGAGGCTTTATGGCAGTTAGCCTTAGGCTAATGTTGAGTTAGCCTAAGGGGGAGAGGCAGAAATGGTGAGGGTAATATTCTATTTATCTTTCTCTCTTTGTCGCATTGAGGTTGAGTGATAAATCTTGTTATTATCCTGGCAGCGGCTACGTTTTAACCACATTCTTAGATGTAGCCTATATTTATGCCAGTTCTCATTATTTTCAATAATATCTCTCTTAATTCTATTAATAAGAGAGACAACACACTTTGCAGCATATTGGCTATATACACCAAACCCAACTCTTTTCATCTCTTCCATCATCTGGCTTACCGTGTAGTTTCTAGATTCACTATTGATAATAATGAAAGTGTTAATGTATCTCTTTCCGACATTGATGAAGAAGAGATTGAAGATGATCTTAGCTAGTTCGCACTGCTCGCTGTCGAATATCAACTCCTCTTTTGATAGTGATATTATTTTTTCTTTGTGGTTATTGGCTAGTTTGATTGAACATATACCACGTTTTTCATGCGATGAGATCTCTATCACCTGGGCAAGTGGTATGTAGTGATATCTCTCGCTACTTACACCATTTTGTAACACTCTTATTAGACCTTTCTGTTCAAGCAGGGCACATAGCTTCATTAGCTCGAGTTCGGCATCAATTTCACTGATCTTTTTATTCATAATTATTAGATTTAAGGGTTATTCCACTACTTATGTGGAATGCAAATATATGTAGTAGATGAGATTTTACTGCATGTTTTTCTTTTCTGTAACCGTAGACGGACGATTTGAACACTATGTTTTTCGAGCTAATTGGCGTATAGTGTTGTAGATTAATAAGTTGTGTGTAAACATTGCCTAATAATCTTTGACCGTAGACGGACAATTTGAGTGTTTGTTTTTTAGATCGAATATAAATAGTGCTGGGCGATAAATAATTGACAATTAATGATATTCTAATTCTGATTTATGCACCTAAAATCATGAATTATTACTATATTTGCTACTACAGATCAAAGCATAACGATTATGAAAGAGAATCCAACCAGCAACTACGACTTTGCCTACCTGATAGAGGAGGGAATGCTCTATGTAGATAAGACAGACTATCTATATCAATTGGTAAAGAGTAAGAATAACACCTTCTTCCTCTCTCGTCCCCGTCGCTTTGGTAAGTCGCTCACTGTATCCACATTGAGCTACATCTTTACGGGTCGTAGGGAGTTGTTTGCTGGTTTGAAGATAGATGCTATGGATTATGATTGGATGGAGTATCCTGTGGTGAATCTTAACATGTCAGAGCTGAAGCACGATAGCAAAGAGTCGTTTAGTAATAGTTTGTTGAAATCACTCAAGAAGGTAGCAGCTAAATTAGCTGTGACTATAGATACCAACGATGAGTTTGGTGACATTTTTAGTGATATTCTTCGTAATGCCGCAGCACAATCATCAACGGGCAAGGTAGTTCTTCTCATAGATGAGTACGACGCTCCGCTGGTCAATAATATAGATGCTCCCCATCTAGAGGAGATACGTGCCATACTCGAGAACTTCTACATTCAGATAAAGGCAGCCAACTCAGTGCTTCGCTTCACCTTGATGACAGGCGTTACCCGCTTCTCCAAGGTGTCAGTCTTCTCCAAGCTCAATCATATGATTGATATATCCATGAGTAAGGACTACGCAACAATGTTAGGTTTTACTCAGTCGGAGCTAGAGTCTAACTTCTCAGAACGCATAGCCCAATTGGCAGATCAAGAGGGGGTAGAGTACTCGGAGATGCTATCTCAGGTCAAGCGTTGGTACAATGGATACCGCTTTCACTACTTGGCAGATACGGTTTATAATCCAGTGTCGATAGGTCGCTTTATGTCTGAAGGAGAGTTCAAGAACTGGTGGTTCGAGACCGGGTCACCCACCTTTGTGATCAAGCAGCTACAGAAGCAAGATGTCAACTACTTCGATCTTCTGCATGAGAAGATGAGCGAAGAGCTATTCAGTGAGTTTAATCCCGCCAACCTACAGGCTCGTTCGCTACTCTATCAGACGGGTTATCTGACAATAGTTAAAGGATATAAGGGTAGGTTTGGTATTCCAGTGAGGTATCAGCTAGGATTCCCAAATGTTGAGGTTGAACAGTCGTATACGGCTCATCTGCTAGCCGAGCTAGGTCATATGTCGAGTGATAGGGTACGTAACTGTGCTGATATGCTCCTAGATGCAGTGGAGACAGCAGACATTCCACTTATGGTCAAGACTCTTCAGTCTCACCTAGCATCCATTCCCTACGATGGTCGTATAGAGAATGAAGGGGTATTCAAGTCAATGATCTACCTTCTGCTTCGTATGGGTGGTTTGATGGTGACCGTTGAGCGTTACACCAATATTGGTCGTATGGATACGGTCATAGAGACAGAGAGTGAGGTCTTCATCTTCGAATACAAGTATGGTAAATCGGCTGCTGAGGCTATGAAGCAGATCGAGGAGATGGGCTATGCTGAGCAGTTCATGGCTATAGGTAAACCTATTCACCTGGTTGCGATGAACTATGACTTGGCTATTCATAACATAGGGGATGATTGGATCTATAATAGAATTAATTCATAATGCTGAATTCATAATTCATAATGCTGAATTCATAATTCATAATTAAACTACGAAAGAATTATTCACGCTGATCTCGCAGATTATCTTTGTGACATGTGTCGGGGCGTATATTTACGGCCCCTTTGGCTCAACAGACACGAAGTGGTCTCAACAGTCTTGTCGCCAGACGAGATCTCAACAGCGAAGCCTCAACGAAGAAATTGTCCACGGATCTCTAGGATAAGAGCTTCGTTACCACTGCGCAATATTAATTCATAAT
>JBOFEN010000077.1:0-8233 GCA_051648105.1 Bacteroidales bacterium | reverse complement strand
CACCCTGAAAAGTACCTGAGATTCTCGGGCGGTCGTATGTTGATGAGCCACGAATTGCAGAAAAGAGCAATTGAAATAGGTATCAATGCCGCTATTGTTGGTGATCTACTTACAACCATAGGCTCTTCAGTGAGTGAGGATAAGAAGTTATTCGGAATATTGTAATAGCTTTTTGATACAATAGTTAAGAATTACACTCCGTTTATCGGATAATTATCCTACTTTTGTGGGGTAATCGGGACGTTAGCTCAGCTGGTTTAGAGCGCTTGCTTGACAGGCAAGAGGTCGTAGGTTCGAATCCTATACGGCCCACACGTTTGAGACGAGAGTAGTGTATCTTCTTCGAAGAACTACTCTCGTCTCAATGTTTATATATAACTTAATTACCTCATAATAAATAGATAACTAATATGAGTAAAGTAGCATTAATAACCGGTGTCACAGGGCAAGATGGTGCATACTTGGCTGAATATCTTCTAAAGAAGGGCTATATAGTTCACGGCATTAAGCGTCGTGCTTCACTTTTCAATACAGAGCGTATAGATCACCTATATCAAGATCCACACGTTGATGGACGAAAGTTTATTCTCCACTATGGTGATTTGACTGACTCGATGAATATCACTCGCATAATCAAAGATGTTGAGCCAGATGAGATATATAATCTGGGTGCCATGTCTCACGTTCAGGTGAGTTTTGAGTCACCTGAGTATGCTGCAGATGCAGATGGACTAGGCACTTTGAGAATACTCGAAGCAGTACGCCTGCTTGGACTAACCGAGAAGACAAGAATCTACCAAGCTTCAACCTCAGAGCTTTATGGTCTGGTGCAGGAGGTGCCTCAACGTGAGACAACACCATTCTATCCTCGCTCACCTTATGCTGCCGCAAAACTATATGCATATTGGATCACGGTGAACTACAGAGAGGCATATAAGATGCACGCCTCAAACGGGATACTCTTCAATCATGAGTCGCCACTGCGAGGTGAGACCTTCGTAACTCGCAAGATTACCCGCGCAGCATCACGTATTGCTATGCTGCTTCAAGAGAAGTTATATCTAGGTAATCTTGATGCAAAGAGAGACTGGGGACACGCGAAGGACTATGTTAGAGCTATGCACGCGATTCTTCAACAGCCTATTGGTGATGACTATGTCATTGCTACGGGTGTGACCACCACGGTAAGAGACTTCGTTATGATGAGCTTTGAGTTCATTGGGGCTAAGATGAGATTCGAAGGAGAGGGTCTCAACGAGGTGGGGATACTTGACTCTGTTGATCGTGATACCTTTGTCAAGGCTGTGGGAGAGGAGTTTTATGAGGGATTCATAAAGCTAATCGGTGAGATCCTTGTGGCAGTAGATAGCAGATACTTCAGACCAACAGAGGTTGAGATGCTTATTGGCGACCCGACAAAGTCGAAAACAGTACTCGGGTGGGAGCCTGAGTATGATCTAGCATCACTCTGTGCAGATATGATGCAGTCAGACATCAAACTTGTCAAAAAGGATACTTACTTGAAGGAGGGTGGTTTTGAGACTCAAAACTACTTCGAATAAGCTTCGTTGAAGATGAATATAGATTCAAAGATATATGTAGCGGGACATAAAGGTCTCGTTGGATCAGCAATTTGGAACAATCTATTGAGCCGTGGCTATAAGAACTTAGTGGGTCGCAGCTCAAAGGAGCTAGACCTAAGAGATGCATCAGCCGTGGACAAGTTCTTCGAGCTGGAGCGTCCAGAGTTTATCTTCCTTGCTGCGGCAAAGGTCGGGGGTATAGTTGCAAACAACACCTATCGTGCAGACTTCATATATGACAACCTAGCTATTCAACAGAATATCATAGGTGGAGCACATAGATTTGGGGTGAAGAAGTTGCTCTTCTTGGGTAGTACATGCATATATCCACGCGAGGCGCCTCAGCCTATGAGTGAGGAGTCGCTGCTGACGGGGCCTCTTGAATACACTAATGAGCCTTATGCCATTGCAAAGATTGCAGGACTTAAGATGTGTGAGAGCTTCAACATACAGTATGGTACAAACTTTATCTCTGTGATGCCTACAAATCTCTATGGTCCGAATGATAATTTTGACCTTGAAAGGAGTCACGTGCTGCCTGCCCTTATCCGTAAGATACATCTTGGTAGGGCTCTGGAGTGTGGGGATTGGCAAACCCTCCGCCGCGATCTAGAGGCTAGACCTATTGAGGGTGTTGATGGATCATCGTCGGAGCAGGATATTCTCTCTATTCTTTCGAAGTATGGGGTTGAGAAGTCTCGCATAGAGATATGGGGGTCTGGCCGTCCGATGAGGGAGTTTCTCTGGTCGGAGGAGATGGCAGATGCTTGTGTATACATTATGGAGAGGGTAGAGGCTAAGGATACTTGCTCTGAGGGTCAGAAGGAGATACGTAACTGCCACATCAATATTGGTACGGGGAGTGATATCTCAATTGCTGATCTCTCTGCTTACATAAAGGATTGTGTAGGTTATCAGGGTGAACTCTACTTCAATAGTGATAAGCCGGATGGGACAATGAAGAAGTTGACTGATGTAACGAAGCTGAACTCTCTTGGCTGGAGGCACAAGATTGATATCTCGCAGGGGGTTAAGATGCTTTATGAGTGGTATTGTGCCAATTGATAGTATAGGTAGGTCGGTTTATTTTACCTTTTTTATATAATACAATATAGGGATGACTACGGATTACTGTGGTCATCCCTATATTGTTTGGATATGGTTTTGAACTGTCGGACTTCCCGCAACTTTTACACTTCTAACTTGCTGATTGTGAGCAAGTGTCGAGGCTTAAGTTGGCAGCTCCAAAAATACGTACGTATTTGAATGGAAATACGTACGTACTTTGAGCGAAATACGTACGTACTTTACCCCAAATACGTACGTATTTATAGAGTATGGCTGTGGGAAGAGGATAGAACTCCACTATAGGCCCTATAATCCGTTTCTTTGTTCTGGTTAGTTTGCTGGCTTATTCTATCTATTGTTGAGGAGAAATGTAAAAAAGAGCGATCTCTACTTGGTGAATATCTCCTTGGCTCTTCCTCTTAGTAGAACGAAGGGCTTCTCCTCTGGATCTGTATATTGATCAATCACCCCATTATGAATAAGCCTCTCTTTGACTATTCTGAAGTGAGGATACTGGTGTTCTGCTAGCTCTCCCTCTGGGGTGAAAGACCATCTATATTTGGTCGGTCTAGGGATAATACTAGCCATAAATATTGCCTCGTCAAGGGTTAGTTCGTTAGGGTTTTTGTCAAAATAGAATCTAGCAGCCTCGGTGACTCCATATATGTTTGGTCCCCACTCGATGATGTTGATGTATATGTCAAACATTCTCTCCTTTGATGTTACTCTATTCTCTTCAATGAGCCATACGATGAGAGCCTCTTCGAGTTTGCGGGTTATGCTTTTCTCTCTGCTGAGGAATACATTTTTGATTATCTGCATAGAGATAGTGCTTCCTCCTCTGGCGAAACGTCTTACTTTGAGGTCATGTATGAGAGCTTCTCTTAGTGACTCCATTCGGAAGCCTTTGTGGTAGAAGAATTGTCCATCTTCGGATTGAAGTATGGCATTGCGAAGTAGTGGTGTGATCTCTGAGGCTCGTCTAAACTCTGGGTTGGAGTCGTCGAGGGCGAAGCTTCTTAGTAGTACATCATCGTCATATGCGTAATAGGTGAATGTGTTATTCATCTTATTGAGTTCACCTATATCATCTATCTTGAAGTTGCTGCCTTTAGTTAGTTTTGACTCGAAGATAAGTGAATCTGGTTTTGAGAGGTCTACATCTATTAGTAGGTGGTAGCCTAGATCTCCTGATAGTTTTGCTGTATTGAAGCTATTGAATAGTCCATCTGGGATTGCGCTCATCATATCTTGAGCATTGAATAGTGGCTCGTCGAGTGCGACTCTTGCATACCAATCCTCTGAGTAGCCAATAGTTACTGTTGGGTGTAGTGTTAGTTGGTTGATCTTTAGAGAGCTATTAGGTTGTATCTTTACCTCTTTTGGTAGTATGGAGATCTCTAAGTCTACAACTATCTCGGGTATGGTTACTCTCTTTGAGGATATTCGCCAGTAGTTGATAGAGGGTGACTTAGAGTCTAATAGGCATCTTACTACTACTGAATCAGAGGATAGGTTGTTGAAATTTAGCTTAAACTCTAGATCTTTGAATGATGCATTCACCAGGCTGCCACTAGTTATTTGCGGTATATTGATAGTGCTTGTTGAGCCGTTTGGGTATATGTGTCCCGATATTGATGGTGTAGAGCCATTTATTATACTCCCTTCGAGGGTTATTTGTTGTGTAGTTGAGTCGGTAGATGTTGTTATTTCGGCTGTATATAGTCTCTCGTGGGAGCTTTCCTGCTCAATATTGGCATGGTTTATGGTTACAACCCCTTGATTGGAGTTGATCGAATATCTTAGCTTTAGGTCTTTTATCTTTACCTTTTGAGGTGTTTTGCTAAATAGTATAGTTGATATTCTATCAGCTTTCTTAGCCCAATCTATCTCTGTAATATTTTTTTTGTGCTCTATCGTGTCTTTATCGTCAGGGGTTTTCGATGGGTTGCTAAGGGAGTCATTCTCTATTATTGCAACCTGCATGCTATCTATGGCTAGGGCTTTTATATCTATCTTACCAAGTATAGCTCGCCATGGTGAGATGTGAAGTGCAACTCTCTTGGCCGTGAGTAGGGTGTCACTCTCACTGCTCATGATAGTTAGTTGCTCTATTTGAGCTGATGAGATAGAGTTTATATTGAGTTTGTCAAACTCAATGCTATGTAATCTATTGCTCATCGTTGGTATAACCTCTCTGATTTTTCTTTCGATGATGGGGGGGAGTGCTATAATAAGTATGGTTATAGCACAAAAAACTAAAACCCCAACTGCAATAGCAATTAGGGTTTTGTTGTATTTATCTGTATGTTTCGTACTCATATCAGTTGGATGCGTATAGCCATGCACTACTAAATGCACTCTCTTCTCTTACTCTATTGAGCTCTTTTTGTGCGATGTTTTTATCACCCTTAGGGAAGCTCTTGAGGTATATCCTAACTTTATTGCCTTTGACTATTGCTCCGGCTTTGTCATAACCCTTAGCATGAAGTTTGCTTACCTCACGATCTAGATTTGCATTTGGCTGAAGAGATGATACTACGATATAGTAGTGGTGTGGTTCAACTATTGGTTCAACAATCTCGTTACTCTTAATAGATTCTATCTCTTGCTCTAGTAATTGGGCCTGTGTCATTAGGTCTTCTACGCTAATATCTTCTTGATTATTCAAAAGAGACCTACTATTCTCAAATGAGTTTAGGAATATTTCTGATGATATAACGCTGGCGTAGTTGGTGTTTTGGCCTTCATTTGTGACTGGAGTGGAGAAAAGAAGGAAGAAGATGATTGCAGCAACGGCAGTAGAAAGTGCTCTTATTGTCTGTTTGCGTAGTGAGATCTGAATGCTCTCATCGCTCTCAGTGATAGAGTTTTCTTGTTGCTTTCTGCTTTTCTCTATCGTTTGTAGTGGTTTAAGGTTGCATTTAAGTGAGGCTAGAGGCTCCATTATAGATACCCTATTACTGCAAGCAGTGAATTGGATCTTTTGCTGGCTACTCATAGTAAGAGTGCCTATCTTGCCAATAGATACTTTCTCGTTTAGGCTTATTACCCACATCAACTCCTCTACCTTTGCCTCAACAAATCTACAAGCTTCTTCAAAAGAGATCTCTTCAAGTTCTGCAATTGAATTAACTAATAGGTTGTTATCGTTAAGCTCTTCTAGGGTGAAGCCAAACTCAATTGTTGGAGCTAGGATAGTACCACTCTCCATGAATTGAGCCTCTTTTTTAAGAGCTAGAAAGGTGCCAAGTTTAGGAACGACAACGCAGTGGTGTTCGTTCAGCAAAAGGTCGATATGTGCAATTAGTTGTTCCATTAGAGAGACAAAGGTAGTAAAAAATCGTCTGTTTGTCTCTCTAATGGTGAAAAATACTATTTGATATGTGTACTCATTAGCTGAGAAATCTTGTGTATGTCTGTGCCTCTAATGAATCCGAGCTCTATCTCTCCCATAGGCGAGACGTATAGTTTGAGATCGCAGTCTAGGTCGAATGATCCAGCAGTCTCAATAGAGAAAGCAGATATCTTGCTGTAGAATATGGAAAGGAACTCTTTCTTCTTGCCTGTAATGCCTTGAGTGTCTATTAGTATTACTCTCTTGTTGGTGAAAATAGCTCTGTCTCGAACGGATTTAAATGAGTAAATTACCTCTTCGTCATAGGCGATTAGTGCGCCATAGATGTCAACTCCGTTGTCTTTGTCAACCTCACTAAGAGATACGACTTGCTTAATGAATGATAGGGCCATAGATTGTAGTTTTTAAGTATAGATTGTTTTTTAGATTATTTCTCTCTGAAAAGGTTTATGTCTCCCTTTAGTTTGTATTTCTTTCCATCGGATCCTTCTGCCTCTATTAGGTAGAAGTAAACTCCTGTGTTTACAAGTTTGCCATTGTACTCACCGTCCCATCCTTCGGAAGGGTCTTCCCATTGAAAGAGTTTAACGCCCCAGCGGTTGAAAATGTTTCCTCGAAATCTAACAATTGATTGGTATGCTACCTTGAAGATGTCATTAATCCCATCATTGCCTGGTGAGAAAGCATTTGGTACTTCAAGCTTAGATTCTGATATCTCTATCTTAAAACTGTTGGTCATCGTCTCGTCGCTGTTGTCGCTGTTTGAGACTATGAGTCTTACGTAGTATATACCAGATTGGTCGAATGGGTATCTAAGAGGTGAGGATATTGTGTCTGAGAGGGTTTGTGTGAATTGAGCCTCTATGTTCATATAGTCTGCATCTCTGGATATCTCCCAAGTGTAGTTTTGTGCAGTAGGGTAGTTGCATATTGCCACTAGTTCAAGCTCCATTGGTGCTGATCCTTCTATGGCAACAGGAGAGTCGTACTCCTCCATTGCCGTTGCATAGAATATTTTCTCCTCACCAGATGGGGCTGAAAGGTCGTTGTCGGCATTGCCAAGCTTGAGAGTCGCCATAGCTAGTGCGGATACTCTCTCCATCTCCTCTTGTGCAAACAGACTATTTATGCTCAAGAGTATTAGTGTATAGATTGCAACTATCGTACTTTTTCTACTCATTACTATTGTCGGTTTTCAGTGGGATATTGCTCTTAATTGGTGTAGAGCAGCAGCTGCTTTTCGCTGCCTTGTTCTTCATTATCTCCTTCTTTAGATCACAACCAGTGCAACCTTCGCAGTCGGATGCTTTAGCCTTAAAGAGTGATCTCCAGATCTTTCTTGAGGCTATTGCAAATGCAATGAAGACAATTGAGTATGTTATTATTGTTTGAATCATAATCTATCTATTTTTAGAAGAATAGGGATGATACCCTATATGTTATGAAAGCAACAATCCATGCAAGTGCTGAGGTGTATATTATAGTGAATAGGCTCCACTTGATGCTCTCTGTCTGACTCTTAATAGTAGTGATAGTAGGTATGCAAGGGAAGTAAATCAATACAAAAACAAGGAAGCTCAAGGCGATAGGTGGTGTTAGCGCATCTTGATTCTTAGTGTCAAGTGCTTTGATTAGTGTGGCACCGCTCTCCTCGCCAGCATATAGTACACCCATTGTGCTTACGATAAGCTCCTTTCCAGCTACCCCGCAGAGTAGTGATGAGCTTAGTTTCCAGTTGAATCCAAGTGGTGCAACAGCAGGTTCGATTGCTTTGCCTATTCGTCCGATATATGAGTTTTCGGCAAGATTACGTTGGTAATCCCCTCGTAGCATGTGTGTGATGCTGTCTCTTGTTGTCTCAAATATCTGGCTATTCTCAGGATTGTTATTAATTAGTTCGTTATATCTGTTCTCAACTTCTGCAATCTTCTCATTTGTAGCTTGTTCTGCCACATGATCTTTAGGGAAGTAACCGAGGAACCAAGTGAGGATAGAAGCAAGGAGGATAATTCCACCCATCTTTTTTAGGTATTGGTTTACCTGGTGAGAGATCTCCATATATGTTGTTTTCCATGATGGCATTTGGTATGGAGTCAAGTATATCTTACAATCTATATCCTCGTCTGTTACGATAAACTTTCTGAATAAGTAGGCTAGAAGAATAGCTAACAGTATTCCAAGAAGGTATATAGAGAATATTACTACACCGGCACTCTCCTGGAAG
>JBOFEN010000076.1:0-39626 GCA_051648105.1 Bacteroidales bacterium | reverse complement strand
CAACTCTAGTAATTGTAAATCGATTCAATATGTCACTTGGTAAAACAACCTGCGCCAA
Source organism: Bacteroidales bacterium (assembly GCA_051648105.1). GTDB lineage: Bacteria > Bacteroidota > Bacteroidia > Bacteroidales > UBA7332 > UBA7332. The sequence continues at coordinate 39,568 of JBOFEN010000076.1, read as the reverse complement.
AAGCAATAAACCTTCTGTATTCATACAGCAAAGATAAATATTTAAGACAACTTTCCCCATGGTTTATCGGGTGAGCCGTTTTATTGTTCAAACATATGTAATCAAAAAAAGAGTAGGAACATATTTGTTCCTACTCTTTAGTGCGGATGAAGGGACTCGAACCCCCACGCCTCGCAGCACCAGATCCTAAGTCTGGCGTGGCTACCAATTACACCACATCCGCTTCATTAATTCGATACAAAGGTACGTTTTTTTTTCTAACCTCCAAATTTTTGAATGATTTATTTCTGTTTTTCCTCCTATTTTGTTTAATAGCTATTCATGGTATTCCAAATATAGATTCTTTTACTTAATATGATCTATTAGAAATTTCCCCGTAATATTTATCGTCTAAATTTTATGCTTCATAACAGTTTTTATAAACATTATCATGTTTGATGTTTGTTTGAGAAATTTTACTTTCTTTGCGAAGGTTATTAGTTTTTGGAGTATTATTTAACATTAAATATTTGTCTCATGAAGGTATACCAATCTAGTGAAATTAAGAACATCTCCATTATAGGAGGAAGTGGTGTTGGTAAAACAACTCTGTCAGAGAGTATGTTGTTCGAATCAGACATTATTAAAAGAAGAGGTCAAGTTGAATCCAAAAATACTGTTTGTGACTACTTCCCAGTAGAACACGAGTATGGTTACTCTGTATTTAGTACTGTATTCCAACTGGAATGGATGGGCCGTAAATTGAATTTTATAGATTGTCCCGGTGCGGATGATTTTATTGGAGGTGCAATAACTGCATTGAATGTTACAGATACAGCTCTTTTAGTAATTAACTCTGAATGGGGAGTTGATGTTGGAACTCAGAGCAAATTCAGATATGCTCAGAAATTTAATAAGCCCATAGTTTTTGTATTAAATCAAATAGATTCTGAAAAGGCAGATTATGAAAGTTCAGTACTAAGGTTAAAGGAGTTGTATGGAAGTAAAGTCGCAATTGTTCAGTATCCACTTTCTGTAGGACCTGATTTTAACTCCTTGATTGATGTACTTACTATGAAAATGTATCGATGGGGTAAAGATGGTGGAGTGCCAACTATTTTAGATATTCCAGAAAGTGAGAAGGAGAGAGCTGAGGAGTTACATCAGAAACTGGTAGAGTCAGCAGCAGAGAATGATGAGGCATTGATGGAGAAGTTTTTTGAGCAAGGTAGTCTTAGTGAAGATGAAATGAGGCATGGTATCCATCTAGGCCTAATTGAAAGATCTATATTCCCAATATTTTGCTGTAGTGCCAAGAAGGATATGGGAGTAAGGCGTTTAATGGAGTTCTTAGGCAATGTTGTTCCTTTGGTTTCAGAAATGCCTCATGTACGATCTGTAAATGGCGATGATGTGTCACCTATTACTGAAGGACCTACAAGTATCTTTGTCTTTAAAACAACAATAGAGCCTCATATTGGTGAGATTTCTTATTTCAAAGTAATGTCTGGTAGGATACACGAAGGTGCGGACCTAGTTAATGTTACTCGAGGTACAAAGGAGCGATTGGCACAGCTGTTCTGTGTCGCTGGTTCAAATAGAAACAAAGTTGAAGAGTTGGTAGCAGGTGATATCGGCGCCGTTGTAAAGCTGAAGGATACTAGAACTGGAAATAGTCTAAATCAAAAAGGTTGTGAGTGGCAATTTGATTTCATTAAATATCCTGAGCCTAAATTTAGTAGAGCTATACGCCCATTGGTAGAGAGTGATACTGAACGACTAAGTGAGTTGTTGACAAGGATGCATGAGGAGGATCCAACAATTATGATAGAGCATTCAAAGGAATTGAAGCAGCTTATTGTTCATAGTCAAGGCGAGTTTCATTTAAAAACACTAAAGTGGAGACTTACAAATAATGACAAGATGCAGGTAGAGTTTTCTGAGCCTCGAATACCTTATAGAGAGACAATTACAAAAGCATCTAGGTCTGACTATAGGCATAAGAAACAATCTGGTGGTGCTGGTCAATTTGGAGAAGTTCATATGATTGTAGAGCCCTATGTTGAGGGTGTGCCAGTAAGAGATGTTTATAAATTCAATGGTCAAGAGTTTAAGATAAATGCTAGAGACACACAAGAACTGACTCTTGATTGGGGGGGTAAGCTATACTTCGTAAACAGTATTGTTGGCGGTGCTATTGATTCAAGATTTATTCCTGCAATACTTAAGGGGGTAATGGACAGAATGGAACAAGGGCCACTAACAGGCTCATATGCAAGAGATGTAAGAGTTATCGTTTACGATGGGAAAATGCACCCAGTTGACTCAAACGAGATATCTTTTAGATTAGCAGGAAGGAATGCCTTTAGTCAAGCATTTAAATCTGCAGGTCCAAAAGTGTTAGAGCCTATATATGATGTGACAGTATTTGTGCCTTCAGATAAGATGGGTGATGTAATGAGTGATCTTCAGGGGCGTAGAGCTGTAATAATGGGGATGGATAGTGAGAATGGTTTTGAGAAAATTCTAGCTAGAGTTCCATTGAAGGAGATGTATAGTTATTCAACTTCGTTAAGTTCTATCACTGGAGGAAGAGCGTCATTTAATATGAGATTCTCCTCTTATGAATTAGTAAATGGTGATATTCAAGATAAGTTACTAAAAGAGTATGAATCTCAACAAGTAGCAGAATAATGGTATAATGTATCTATGTTTAGTATATGTTGCATATTTATTTGCTTAAATATACGGTTATTAAATAGTATACTTGTAATTATTAATGGTTGTTGCTAAGTTGATTTTTTCCAAGATAGAGTTTGATTTGTAAAATCTGTAATTTGTAATCTTAGATAAAATCGTTCTTTTTATTTGTTTGAAGTCTTGGTCATATTAATTTGAGACACTCTCTCAATATTAATATGACCTTTTCTATAAGATAGAAAATTAGAAGCTTAGATAATTATTTTATAGGGTTTGTTTTAGATTTACATATATTAAATAGCCAAGAATTGATAGAGTAAAAGCTATTATTAATCAGAAAGTTGATTGCTAATAATCAAGGTTTAGTTATATTAAATCGACTTCCTGTGTAAAAATATGATGATTCTTTTGTGTTTAACATAGTATTTGTTAAATTTGCTCTCTGCTTTTGTGTGAATGTTTTTTATTTTAGGTAAACAATTAAGAGAGTTGTTTGTTTATAAAACAAAAGCAATTATAATTATAGGCTCGAATAGAGAAACAAAATACTAATATGTAACAAAACTGTATGAAGAAATCTACGATTTGGTCTCTTATCTTGGTTCTTGTTGCTACCTTTATAGGATTGCTATCTTTGCAAATTAACTATTTAGAAGAGATTGTTCAAATGAGAAATGAACAGTTTTCTGAGGCAGTAAAACGAAGTTTATACCAAGTAACAAGAGGGTTAGAGACTGAAGAGACAAAGCGATATCTCGAGGATGATCTCAGGAAAAATCCAGAATCGATATACTATGCGAATATCTCGAAGTTAAACTCAGCAGAGTCTGTGTCAGCTCTAGAGAAAGGTAAAGGTGCATTGTTAGATTCCGATCATATTGATAAACTCAATAAAAGTTATGGCTCAGTAAAGCCCAATATCTATATATCAAATCAACATGGAAAGAATTCTATTCAGCATACAACTTCTGAGTTGCAGAAAGCACTAAAAGGAAGGTATTTGTATCAAAGAGAGGTTCTTGATTATTTAATATTGGACCTACTTTCCTCAGCAGGTGTTAAACCATTAGAGGAGAGAATTAATTTCTATCAATTAAAAGAGTTCTTAAGAGCTGAACTTCTTAATAATGGATTAAATTTAGTTTTCGAGTTTGCAGTTGTTGATAGAGATAGTAGGATTATTTATAGAACTTCTGGATACGATCCAAAAAGTAATGACGAGGTATTCTCTAGGATAATATTTCCCAATGACCCTCCAAATAAGTATAGTTATCTAAAAGTATATTTTTCAGCTAAAAGAAACTATATTTTAGAGTCCGTTAGGTTTATGATACCATCATTTATCTTTACAGGAGTTCTCCTTCTTACATTTATCTTCACGATTTATTCAGTGATACGTCAGAAGAGACTCTCAGAGATGAGAAATGATTTTATCAACAATATGACTCATGAGTTTAAGACCCCCGTCTCTACCATATCACTTGCAGCACAGATGTTGAAAGATCCAGCTGTAGGAAAGAGTAGCGCTTTGTTTCAACATATAGCAACTGTTATCAATGATGAGACAAAAAGATTGAGCTTTCAAGTAGACAAGGTTTTGCAGATGTCATTATTCGATAAGCAAAAAGCCTCATTGAAACTTAAAGAGATAAATCTTTCAAATCTCATATCAGGAGTTGTAGGGACCTTTAAACTAAAAGTTGAGCAATTTGGTGGATCGATCACCATGGATTTACAGGCAATTGAAGATGCTGTTTATATTGATGAGATGCACTTTACTAATGTTGTTTTCAATCTTATGGATAATGCTGTTAAATACAGCAAGCCAGAGATTCCAATACAGTTGAAGATATCTACCAAAAATGAAGCAGACAAGATAATTGTTACCATAGAAGATAACGGGATAGGAATTAAGAAGGAAAACATGAAGAAGGTTTTCGAGAGGTTCTACCGTGTTCCAACAGGTAATGTTCACAATGTAAAGGGATTTGGTCTCGGACTTGCATATGTGAAGAAGATCATTAACGATCATAAAGGCACCATCCGCGTAGAGAGCGAGTGGGGCATAGGTACAAAATTTATTATTACACTATCAACAATAAAGCAATAATTATGGAAGAAAAATTAAGTGTTCTCCTATGCGAAGATGATGAGAATCTTGGCATGTTGTTAAGAGAGTATTTACAAGCTAAGGGATATATTGTAGACTTGCAAGCAGATGGCGAAGCAGGTTTGCGTGCATTCCAGAAGAATAAATATGATCTTTGCATTTTCGATGTAATGATGCCAAAAAAAGATGGTTTCACTCTTGCTCAAGAGATCAGATCTACAAACTCTGAGATACCAATTGTATTCCTTACAGCTAAAGCTTTGAAAGAAGATGTATTGGAAGGTTTCAAGATTGGAGCAGATGATTATATCACTAAACCATTCTCTATGGAAGAGTTGATCTTCCGTATTGAAGCTATCATTCGTCGTGTGAAAGGTAAGAAAATGAAAGAAGTTCAATTCTATAAGATTGGCAAATTCACTTTCGATACTCAAAAACAGTTGTTGACAATTGGAGAAAAAGCGACTAAGTTGACTACTAAAGAGTCAGAGTTACTAAGTCTTCTTTGTATCCACATGAATGAGATCTTAGAGCGTAACTATGCGTTGAAAACAATCTGGATTGACGACAACTACTTTAATGCAAGAAGTATGGATGTTTACATCACAAAACTTCGTAAATTGCTTAAAGACGACTCAGATATCGAGATCATCAATGTTCACGGTAAAGGATATAAACTAATTGCACCTGAATTAGAGGCGTAATTTGTTATCAAATATCAAAAAAGAGGGGCTGCTAATTAGCAGCCCCTCTTTTTTGATATTTTTGTACTCTAATATAAACGACAAAAGAGACAATGTATATATCAGAATTAAAGGATGCAATTTGTACCAATGCCCCAATTAAAGAGATAAAAACGTTACTTATTAATGGTGCATCCCCCAATGATATTGATGAGGAAGGATGGGCTTCCATCCATTTTGCTGTTGAGAATGGAGATATTGAACTCTGTAGATTGTTGATTGAATATGGTGTGGATGTTAATATTCGCACACTTTCGGGATATACTCCATTTCACATAATGATTGAAACAGGCACATACTCCTTGGAACTAGCTACATTACTAATTAATTCGGGAGCGCATGTAGGGCATGATATACATAAGGCCCTATATCTTCAAGATATTAAATTAGTGGAGCAGATAATCTCTTCTGGAGTATCAATAGACACCCCTGACGATTTCGGGAATAGAATACTTCACAACTCAATAGCCATAAGGTGTGATGAGTTCATACAGAAGATTATTGACCTAGGTGCCTCTTTAGAAGTCGCCGACCACTATGATACACGTCCGATTCATGCGGCAGCAGCTGATGCCCACCTCTTTTCATTAAAACTATTAATTGAAAAAGGAGCTGATCTAGAGAGTCGAGACTATAATGGAAGAACAGCGTTAATATTTGCTGCTGGTAATGCATTCATTCAAGGAGTACAGCTACTTATTAGCTCAGGAGCCTTTATAGATATCCAAGACAATTTTGGCAATACACCCCTTCACTATGCTTTCGAAAATGGAGAAGATGAGATTGCTCGATTACTCATAAGTAATGGTGCTAATACCAATCTAAGAAATCAAGATGGTCAATTGCCAATCGACTTATATATTGTAGGCTAGAGATTAGATCTCTAGCCTAACACTTCTTACACCCTCAACCTTTCTCAACTCATTCAGAGTGTTTATATAGTTAGTTTGCGTCTTTAAGTATACATGCATACTAATACAAGAAATATTCTCCTTCACATCAATAGAGACACCTAGCTGCTGCGACTCAATATCCTCTTTCTTTAGTATTAAAAGGATTGCCTCCTCATCTACATCTACACCATCAATATCTACAATCAGCTTACGAGGTTGCCACTCTATTCGTGTGCGTTTTTCAAACTTTTCTAAGTTCACAAGGATGAATAAGATAACCATTGTGCCAAAGAAGGCTTCGATATACATTCCAGCTCCCACACCTAGCCCTACGGCAGACATGGCCCAAATACTTGATGCAGTAGTCATACCACGAATAGTGCCACTGCTCTGTATTATTGCGCCAGCCCCTAGGAATCCAATACCCGAAACAACTTGAGCTGCTATCCTCCCAACATCTCCACCATAAGATATGCCAATTCTTATTGATACAAGCATCATCAAAGTGGTTCCCGTTGTTATCATTGCAAACGTTCTAAATCCAGCTGATTGTTTTCGTTGCTGTCTCTCGATTCCAACAATAGCACCCAGAATTAAGCTTGTGATAAGTCTTAATAGTGTAGTTTCTATAGACAACTCCTCCGTGGAGAGCAGATTGCTTAACCATTCAGTCATAATTTCAAATCATTATCTTAAATAAGCTAAACAAAAAAATAGCCCATAGAGTTCCAAACTCCATAGGCTATTTATATATGCAATTTAAATTATACCAAGCTGCTTAAAGCACTTTTCGATTTTACCAACCGCAAAATCGATTTGCTCTTTCGTGTGAGTTGCCATCAAAGAGATCCTAATTAAAGTGTCTTGAGGAGCAACTGCAGGCGAGATAACAGGATTCACGAATACTCCCTCATCAAAAAGAGCACGCGTAACCATGAAAGTCTTATCATTATCACGTACATAAAGTGGAATGATTGGCGTTGAAGTGTGGCCAACCTCACAACCTATAGCTTTAAATGCAGAGATTGCATAACGAGTGTTATCCCACAACTTACATAAACGCTCAGGTTCACTCTTCATGATTTCTAAAGCAGCCATCGCTGCAGCTGTCGAAGCAGGAGTGATGCTAGCAGAGAATATATAAGATCTAGAGTTATGTCTTAACCAGTTAGCTGTTACCGAATCACAAGCAATAAAACCACCCAAAGAAGCAAAAGACTTACTGAAAGTACCCATTATTAGATCAACATCATCAGTTACACCCAATTCATGGCATAGACCCTGACCTTGTGCCCCAAAGACACCTAAAGAGTGAGCTTCATCCACCATCACGGCAGCCTGATATTTCTTAGCCAATTCAGTGATCTCCTTCAAAGGTGCAGTATCACCCTCCATACTAAAGACACCATCCACCACAATCAGTTTAATCTTATCACTCTCACACTTCTCTAGAACCTTCTCTAGAGAGTTCATGTCATTATGTTTAAACTTCAATGAGTTTGAGAATGATAATCGTCTACCCTCAATGATAGAAGCGTGATCCATCTCGTCCCAAATTACATAGTCTTGTCTTCCTGTCAAGCAAGAAACAACGCCTAGGTTTACTTGGAAACCAGTCGAGTATATAATAGCCTCCTCTTTCCCAACAAATTCAGCAAGCTTATTCTCTAGTTCAAGGTGAAGATCTAGTGTCCCATTCAAGAAACGCGAACCAGCACATCCAGTACCATATTTATTAGTAGCTGCTATTGCCGCCTCCTTTATTTTAGGGTGATTAGTTAATCCAAGATAGCTGTTAGAGCCAAACATTAATACTTTTTTGCCATTCATAAGAACTTCCGTATCTTGGTCGCTCTCAATCTGTCTAAAATATGGGTATACCCCCATTGCCTTTGCCTTCTGAGGCACATCGTACTGGGATAGTTTCTGTTGTAGTAATTTCATATTCTTAATGTAATATGCGTATGATTTGGCATACTTTGTATTGTGTATCTGCAATAGACTACTTAATATTGCAAGCAAAAGTAACCAAATATTTCAAATCCCACGCTTTGAGTGTGAAAAAAGCGCACATAAAGAATAATAATGTATACAAAAATGCTATATTCACTACTAATTCAAACATTTCAAAGATGACTCCAAAATACCTCTTCATCATTAATCCCATCTCTGGCACTAGGTCTAAGGTGAGTATTCCAGAGACTATACATAAAATTTTTGCGGGTGAAGAGATTGAGATAGTCTTTACTGAATACTCTGGCCATGCAAGTAAACTAGCAGAGGAAGCTGTCAATAGAGAGATACCTGCAATTGTCGCAATTGGAGGAGATGGCACTATCAATGAAGTAGCACGATCACTCGTCAAAACAGATGCAACGCTTGGTATTATACCTATTGGCTCAGGAAATGGATTAGCTAGAGAGCTAGGCATCCCGCTGAACATCAAGAGTGCTCTTTCACTTATCAAAAAGTCAAATACAAGAAAGATTGACTACGGTCTAGCAAATGGTCTCCCATTTTTCTGCACATGTGGAGTTGGCTTTGATGCAAGAGTTAGCTACAAGTTCGCCAAAGGAAGAAATAGAGGAGGACTCAACTACATTAGAAATGTAATCACAGAATTTCTAAGCTATGAGCCCGAGACCTATCAAATTCTTATGGATAATGACCAAATAGATGAGAAAGCCTTTCTCGTTACAGTTGCCAACGCATCACAGTGGGGCAATAATGCATTCATAGCTCCAGGAGCAGATATGAGTGATGGACTTATGAATATTACCATTCTAAAGCCATTCACATATATAGACATACCAAACTTGGCTCTTCAACTATTTACTCGACTAATAGAGATGAACAGTCATATAGCATCATACAAACGACATCACCTTACCATTGTCAGAGAGAAAGATGGGGTTATACACCTCGACGGCGAGCCAATGATGATGGGAAGAGAGATAAACATCACCACCCACCCCTCAGGCTTGAAGCTGTTTGTACCCGTCAAACCTCACTCAATAGAGGAGAGAATACACAGCCTTGTCGAACAACTAGTAAATGAATTTCCATTCTAACACATACAAAATGATTCAAAAAGCACTCTATCTCATACCTGTAACTCTTGGAGAAACGCCACACGAGCAAGTACTACCAGAGATTAATAGAGAGATTGTAAGAGAGATAAAACACTTCATCGTAGAGGACCTTCGCTCAGCAAGAAGATTCCTCAAAAAAGCTGACCGTGAGATAGAGATTGAGAGTCTAACCTTCTACGAGCTCAATCAACACACATCGCCAGAGGCAATCTCAGGTTACCTCAAACCACTAGAGCACTCATTGCCTATAGGAGTAATCTCAGAAGCGGGTTGTCCTGCAATTGCCGATCCTGGTGCTGACGTTGTTGCCATTGCACAGAGAAGAGGATTCAAAGTCATTCCACTTGTTGGGCCATCATCAATCCTTATGTCACTCATGGCATCAGGCTTTAACGGGCAGAGCTTCGCTTTCCAAGGATATCTCCCAATTGAATCCCAAGAGAGAGTAAAGAAGATCAAACAACTAGAGGGAAGAGTATATTCAGAAGACCAAACACAGATCTTCATCGAGACACCATATCGCAACCAAAAGATGCTCGAGGAGCTAATCAAGCAGTGTAGACCTCAAACCAAACTATGCGTAGCCATAAACATCACATGCGAGGATGAGACTATACGAACAATGACAATACAAGAGTGGTCAAAACAGATCCCACAGCTAGGCAAAAGACCTTGTATATTCCTTCTTTATAGATAACGAGTGTGAGTATTTGAACCACTCGTTATTCGCTTTTGTTATACATCAAGTATAAATAGTGAAAAAAGAGCCCTCTTTAGAGCTTTTTTTTATACTTTCGCGCGCTAAACTCTTTTCTAAAATGGGCAGAATAACCCTTAGATTGAGCAACTCAGTTAAATTGAATTTCTAACCAACACAGCACTAACAAGAGATGAGAAAATGGAGTGTTGAAGATTCAGCAGAACTCTACAATATTAAAGGGTGGGGGCTGAAGTACTTTTCTATTAATAAAAAGGGACATATACAGGTAACTCCTCGTGAGGATGGAGTACCAGTAGATCTAAAAGATCTGATGGATGAGCTACAACTCAGAGATGTTGAGGCTCCTCTGCTTTTACGTTTCCCAGACATCTTGGACAACAGGATCGAGAAGATTTCGAACTGTTTCAAGGTAGCATCTGAGGAGTATGGCTATACGGCGCAAAATTTTATCATTTACCCAATTAAGGTAAATCAAATGCGTCAAGTGGTAGAAGAGATCGTTGATCATGGTAAGAAGTTCAATATTGGGCTTGAAGCTGGTTCAAAGCCAGAACTACACGCAGTATTGGCTATCAACACAGACTCCGACTCAATGATTATATGCAATGGATATAAAGACACTGCATACATCGAGCTTGCACTCTTGGCTCAAAAGATGGGTAAGAGAATCTATCTCGTGGTTGAGAAACTAAACGAGATGAAAGAGATTATCGCCATCTCAAAAAGATTGAAGATAAAACCAAACATCGGTATCCGAATCAAACTAGCAAGCTCTGGTAGCGGCAAGTGGGAAGAATCAGGTGGAGACGTTAGCAAATTTGGTCTAAACTCAAGCGAGCTACTCGAAGCTCTTGAGTTGCTTGACAAAAAAGATATGCACGACTGTCTTAAACTTATTCACTTCCACATCGGAAGCCAAGTGACAAAGATTCGACGCATTAAGAATGCACTTCGCGAAGCATCACAATTCTATGTGCAGCTACGTAAGATGAACTTCGAGATCGACTTCGTTGATATCGGTGGTGGACTAGGTGTGGATTACGACGGTACGAGATCTTCTATCGGTGAGAGCAGCATGGACTACTCAATACAAGAGTATGTCAATGACTCTATCTATTCACTCGTTGACGCTTGTAAGAAGAACGACATCCCACAGCCAAATATTATTACAGAGTCAGGACGCTCACTTACAGCGCACCACTCAATACTAATATTTGAGGTGATGGAGACTGCTACCCTTCCATCTTGGAAAGATAGCGAGGAGCTAACGCCCGAAGATCACGAATTAGTAAGAGAACTATACCAATTGTGGGAGAGACTAAACCAACCACGTCTTATTGAGACATGGCATGATGCACTGCAAATTAGAGAAGAGGCATTGAATATGTTTAGCCTTGGGCTGTTAGACCTTAGAACAAGAGCTCAAATAGAGAGACTATTCTGGTCAGTTGCAAGAGAGGTACACCAAATCGCGGCAAGCATCAAGCATTCGCCAGACGAGTTAAAGTCTATCTCTAAACTTCTTCCAGACAAATACTACTGTAACTTCTCACTGTTCCAATCGTTGCCAGACTCTTGGGCTATTGATCAGATATTCCCTATCATGCCAATAACAAGACTGAACGAAAAACCAGATAGAACAGCTACTCTTCAGGATGTAACCTGCGACTCAGACGGAAAGATAGACAACTTCATATCTACCCGCAACTTCTCATACCACCTTCCGGTGCATGATGTGAAGCAAAAAGAGCCGTATTACATTGGTGTATTCCTTGTTGGTGCATACCAAGAGATTCTAGGTGACTTACACAACCTATTCGGAGATACGAATGCAGTTCACGTTAGCGTTTATCCAGATCGATATGAGATAGATCAAGTTATCGATGGCGAAACTATTGCAGATGTTCTAGAGTATGTTGAGTACAACCCTAAGAAGATGGTGCGTAAGGTTGAAACATGGGTGACAGCCTCGATGAAATCGGGTGTTATTACTCCAGAAGAGGGACGCGAATTCCTTTCGACTTACCGCTCAGGTCTTTACGGATATACATATCTTGAGTGATAATAGACACTAAGAGATTCGATAGAAGAGCTCTTAGTGTTAGAGTATAGAATATATTTAAGTGTCATCCAGGCTCTCAACTTAATGAGAACTTGGATGACACTTTTTATATATCTACACTCCCCCTACATCCTATTTTACAATATCAAAAAACCTAACTATTGATATGCCACTATCTATCTCCCGAAGTACGTACGTATTTGCACTAAAATACGTACGTACTTTTGCTAGAATACGTACGTATTTCGAACCAAATACGTACGTATTTTGAGAGTTGTTCAAAATGTTGATGTAAGTTACTGTAATTTAATTGTTTAGATGGTCGCGTTTGGGTCTATAGAAGGGTAGTTTAAGTTGAGAGGTTTTATTGTTTCAAACCCGACTGCTTAGGGTTGAATTGTTACAATAATTATAAAAAAAGAGAGTGGTATCACTTCAGTTTAAGGAAGTCATACCACTCTCTAATATCCTAGATGAGTTATCTTGTCTATTGATGTTCTGGTCTCAATAGGTCGTTTACTGTTTTTACAGGGTTGAATGTTTCGATAGGAACCTCAACGAAGATGCTATTCCAATCAGACATAGCCCCATTCCAAAGTCCTGGAAGCTCCAAGGCCTTCAAGTCGCGTCCACTCTTTGATTTGTAAGAGATGAAGCCGCTATATGGATCAACAAACTTAGTTAGATCGAAGGCTTCGCCTTTGTAGCTCTTGACTGCACAAACTAGGTCAACTGGGTTGAAGTGAGTTGAGCTCTCAAAGATCTCTTTACTGTTTGTATTGTCTAGATCAATCTGTGAACTCTCAAGAATCTGAAGAGAAGAGCTGCCGTCTCTGTTGAAGGTGATAAATGGTCCTCCTCCAGGCTCGCCAACATTACGCACCATACCACATACTCTGATAGGTCGGTTTAGTTTGCGATGTAGGTATGAGGCAAGTTCTTTATCATCTAAGTCGTAAAGCTCATCCATGTGTGTCGTTAGGGTAGTCTCTAAGAAATTAACCATCTCATTAAGCTCACTACGGCTATAGACACCAGAGTCAAGTTTGTTTAGATAAGCGAATATCTTGGTCTGAACTTCGACAAGAAGTCCAGCGATAACCTGTTTGTATCGGGTGATTACCTCTTTGCGGCTGTCTGGCACCACGTTGTCAATGTTCTTTACGAATATGACATCTGCCTCTATCTCGTTTAGGTTCTCAATCAAAGCACCGTGTCCAGCAGGACGGAACAGTAGTTTGCCGTTCTCTCTGAATGGTTCGTTGTTAAGATCAACAGCTACAGTGTCTGTAGAGCTCTTCTGCTCGGAGTAAGATACGTTGAAATTAGCGTTGAACTCTTTATTATATCTCTCAAGAGAGTTGTCAACAAGTTGTTGAAAAAGTACTCTGTGCTCTGCAGAGACAGTAAAATGTATTGAGACATTACGCTCTGAGTTTGCTGCATACATAGCACCCTCAACAAGATGCTCCTCTACTGGAGTGCGGCTTGCATCTATATACTTGTGGAATTCTAGTAGTCCTTTTGGTAGAGAACCGTAGTTTAATCCCTCACTGCATAGTATGAGTCGAACCACTTCATGAGACTGCCCAGATGAAATAAGCTCTTTGGCTCCCTTGCCGCTCATTCGAATGCAACAGTTATTGAGAGAGTTGAAAAAGGCAAAACGCTCTATGTTATCGAAGAATGTGCGTTCAAATGGGGTTGAGGCAACATCGTTTGGTGTGTCAAGAAACTCATAAAGGTTCTTGAACATACGAGTAGCGGCACCCGAGGCAGGGACAAACTTAACTATCGAAGGGTTTTTAGATAAGTAACTAGACCAGCTATCTATATACCCATTCTGGTTTTGATCATCGATCTGCACGATTCCACACTTTGGTGTTGCAGCCTCTTTTATCTCAAGATAAGGAAAGCCATTGCGGAAGTATTCAAGTTGCAGTTCAAGCTGCTCTTTAGATATTCCTTTCAATGCTAGTAAGTCAATATCTGCTTTAGTTAACATAGCCTTGATTTAATTATTTTGTCGGATTTATATATTCATTCCAAAAATACAAAAAGTAACTAGTCAAACAACTTAAACGACATAAAAAAAGTATATTTGGGACGAAAACAGTTCAGTAGTACAATTATGAATCAATTGAGTTACTTTACTCAGGAGGAGCGAGAGCTATTCTTGAGGCAATATAAGGAGTTAGCCAAACTACTTTCTGAGGCTATCTCATATGGGGAGAGGGTTCGTTTGCGAGAGTTAGTTACACAGGCTATCGAGGCCGGGTGTTATAAACGTACTAGGAACGGAATAAATGTGTTGACAAGAATAATGGGCACTTGCCTTATTATGGTCAATGAATTATCGCTCAAGAGGAGGTCGACGCTTTCGCTTCTGTTTTTTAATCCAGTCAAGCATAAGTTTATTACAATCGAGCAGCTGAACCTTGCCCTTGATTGTGATCTTGCTCCAATAATGAAGGGTCTTTTGAAGATCAACTCTCTTTATGACAAGAATCCAGCAATACATTCGGAGAATTTTAGCAAACTGCTTCTAACCTTTTCGGAGGATATCCGCGTTGTGTTGATAATGATTGCAGATAGACTCTATATGCTTAGGAGTGTTATGCGTTATTGTGAGGATGAGTCTTTGCGTAATGTAGTAATCTCTGAGGCTTCATATTTATATGTGCCACTATCTCACAGGTTGGGTCTTTATCGTATCAAGTCTGAGATGGAGGACTTGGTATTGAAGTATACTCAGAGGGAGGTCTATGGCGAAATTGCCAAGAAGCTTTCGGAGACTAAGGTTAGTCGTGATGCTTTCATTGAGACTTTTATTGCACCTATAAAGGAGAAAGTGGCTCAAACAAATATCACCTTCGATATAAAGGGCCGTACAAAATCTATTCATTCTATCTTGAACAAACTGCGCAAACAGCAGATTGAGTTTGAGAAGATATATGACTTATTTGCCATTCGGATTATTGTGGATGTGCCAATAGAACAGGAGAAATCTGTATGTTGGAATGTCTACTCTATTGTCACAGACATGTACCAGCCCAACCCAAAGCGTATGAAGGATTGGATATCTATTCCTAAGAGTAATGGATATGAATCGCTGCATACTACTGTTCTTGGTCCGGGTGGAAGATGGGTTGAGGTGCAGATACGTTCGAAAAGGATGGATGAGATTGCCGAGCGGGGACTAGCAGCTCACTGGAAATATAAAGGTGGTAAGTCTGAAAGGGGCATTGATGAGTGGCTCAATAGTATGCGTGAGGTATTGGAGAGTGATAGTACTACTCCGATGGATGTGATGCAGGAGCTTAAGCCTGAGATTGTGGATAATGAGATATTCGTATTCACACCCAAGGGTGACCTACATAAGCTGCCAAAGGGGGCTACGGTACTTGATTTTGCTTTTGACATACATACAAACCTTGGTTGTAGGTGTGTGGGAGGTAAGATTGGCAACCGCAATGTGACTATAAAGCACCAACTAAATAGTGGAGATCAGGTTGAGATTCTCTCCTCAGCACAGCAGACTCCTAAAAGGGATTGGCTAACTTTTGTGAAGACCTCTAGGGCTAGGATCAAGATCAAGCAGTCGCTACAAGAGGAGGAGAACAAGCAGGCTGAGTTTGGCAAGGAGTCTCTTATGAGGAGAATGAAGAATAGGAAGATTGAACCTGATGAGGCAACCTTGATGAGGTTGATCAAAAAGAGGGGATTCAAGACTGTTACCTCATTTTATGCTGAGATTGCTGCTGAGAGATTAGAGGTCAACCAGGTGATAGAGCTTTATCTAGAACTTGAGCGAAGGGAGAAGGAGGGTGCTCCGGTACCTGAGATCAGGACAACTGATGGTTATTATCAGCCGAAACCTATTGCAGACGATCATGGTTCTAAGGATGATGTTTTGGTTATTGATCAAGACTTGAAGGGGATTGACTACCACCTCGCTAAGTGTTGTAATCCAATATATGGTGACGATGTCTTTGGATTTGTATCTATTAATGGTGGGATCAAGATTCATCGAGAGAGTTGTCCTAATGCCAAGGAGATGCATAGCCGATTTGGTTATAGGATCGTAAAGGCTAGATGGACTGGCAAGGTGGGTGCTCAGTATCCGATTACTCTTCGTGTGATTGGTCAGGATGACATAGGAATTGTTAGCAATATTACCTCAATAATCACTAAGGAGCGCAATATATCATTGAGATCAATATCTCTGGATACACATGCTGGACTATTTGAGGGTCAACTTACGGTGATGCTTGATGATACATCTACTCTTGAGGGGTTAATGAAAAAGATTAAAACTATCAAAGGGGTAAAGGATGTGACAAGGGGTGTGTGATGAACTATAAAAGGGTGACAATTAGGCATAAAAGAGTGTCTAGTTGTCACCCTTTCTATATTACCTAATATGAGACAGGAAAATATTTTGTTTTTTTATCCGGTCAATCTAAACCTTTTATCTTTTCGAGTGTCTTAGTAATATAAAGTTCGAGTTGCAACAGCTTTTAAAACATAATATATTTCACAACAAAAAGATTTTGACAATATGAAACGTAGTACAGTAGGTTTGATGGCAGTCATGTTAATGTGTGGCACATTGTTTGCAGAAGCAAGAGTAGAGGATCGTACAGGTCGTCCTGAAAAGATGAATAAGGAGGAGAGGATGAAGCAACTTAAAGAGGAGCTTAATCTGACCAAAGATCAAGAGACTAAATTGATGAAAGTTTGGGAAGAGAGAGATACCCAAGCTAAGGATATGAAAGAAAAGGCTCAAGCTAATAAAGAGGAGATGAGGTCTGACATGAGTAAGATGAAAGACGAAAACCTCAGCAAGATGAAAGATATTCTTACTCCAGAGCAGTATACTAAGTACTTAGAGAATGAAGCTAAAAAGGCTAAAAACTCTGGAAAAGCTGGAATGAAGAAGATGGGTGAAAAGATGATCAAGTAACCCTATTTATATGTCGCAAAAGATGAATTAGATAAAACAGGTATTAGTTATTACACACAGGTATTATTTTAGGTTTGAAAAGAAGAAGCGCGAGTGTCAATCCCTAGACACTCGCGCTTCTTCTTTTATTTTGTTCAAGTGTGAACTCTACTCATTACTCTACTGTAACTTTTGTAGCGCTTGCACCTACACGTACTATGTATAGTCCTTTTGAAAGTGGCAACATAGTTGTTCCTTCAGTTACTACTGCAGATTCAACCAACTGACCAGTGATATTGAAAACAGAAACTACTTCGCTAACTTCGCTGTTTACAACGATGTTTCCTTGTGTTCCGTATACAGAGTAGTTGTTTTCAACTGATGGGTTTGATGTTGCAACCATGATATCAGCTGTAGAACGTGGCCAGATTTGTCTGTTTGTAACCCCGTCGTTGTTTGTGTTGATACCAATGTATCCAATAACATCAACTGGAGCATTTGGAGTAACAAAGTCAGTCAATTGTCCAAATTGGTTGCGAAGTTGCATCTCGTCTTCACCTTGAGTAAGTGCTGCATTTCCTTCAGCACCAGAGCCAATAGTTTTTTGCTCCAGCTCACAAGCTTCGATCTTTACAAGACGAGCTTCGTAGCTATTGTAGTTTGCAGCAATCTCAGCAACTGTTGCTACAACTGCCTCAGGAATTGCATTGCCAGTAGAAACTACTTCGCCTGCAGCTGTTGGGATGAACTCCAAAAGACCATAGTAGTAAGTCAATTTACCTTGGATTGAGCTAACTTTTGCACCTGCAACGTGTGTCTCAGCTGGTAGGATTGCGCCGCTTGAATAGTCAAACAGCAAGATAGCAGCTGTTTCGTCTTCGATGAATTTGTTGCGACCATTGATGAAAGTGATCAATGCTTCGCCAGATAGAGTGTAAACTGTAGAGTTGTCAGCTTCGAATGTTCTAAGCTCTGCAATAGTAGCAGCTGTTAGTTTAGCTACTTCAGCAGAAAGAGTGATTACTTTCTCCTCAACACCACCACCTGAGATAGTCAATGTTCCAGTGTAATCTTTAGTTTCCGCACCAACAAAATTCACAGCAACTGTAGTACCTGCTTCAGCTACCTCTTTTGTGATTGTTGCTACCTCTGTAGAGAATCCTTCGCCTGCAATAGCTACTGTCAAATCGCCAGTCAAATTTGCAGCTGAAATAGAGACCTCTTTTGTTGACTCCTCACTAACTTCTAGTGTGCCAAAGGCTACTGATGATGGAGCTGTTAGGGTTGGGGTAGTTACTTCGCTAGTTTCTGTTACTTTAAGGTTTCTCAAAAAGAATCTACTACTAGATTTTTGCTTAGCTTCGAATTTAATAGTAGAGTTTGTAGAAACCTTGACATCAACCGAGAACGTATTTAAAATGTACTCGTCAGTATTATTTAAAGGTGAAACTATGTATGTATTACCATCTATTATCAGATTAAGCTCAGTGGCATCTTTAGTCCAAGCCATAGCTTCAAATGTGATAGTGAACTCACCAGAGTTTGATGATAGGTCAATAATAGGTGTTTCAATCCATCCAAGTGCGCTACCAGTTCCCATTTTGACACATCCTGCACCTGCTTTGTATACTCCCGTCCCTTTCCAACCAGGAATAGAAGTGAAATCGTCAAGCTCAGCAGCTTTATCTGCGCTATCTGCCGTTCCTTGAGCTTTCCCATTGTCAAACTTCTCAAAAGACTCCTCAAACACTACTGTCTGCGCGAAAGCAGAAGCAGAAGCGAGGAGGACAGTAGCAATAAGAGCAAGAGCTCTAAGTGATTGTGTAAAGTTTCTCATACTTTTTTGTTTTGAATTAGTAATCTGTTTTTTATAGTTCGGCAAAGTTAAGATTAATTTGGCTACACATTATTACAAAAGGATGACTAAAATTATGATATATAACAGGTTGATTTTAAAAGATGTTGCAATAGGTTTCTGTATGTGATATTAAGTGTTGAGTGTATAATAAGAGGGATACACTATAAAATTAGTGCATCCCTCTTATTGCTTTATTGCAGCATTATCTATAATGTTATTTATATCATCAAATTGGATCCTCTTCCTCTTTTGCAAGCTCACGACGAAGATCAGCATCAGTCTCACGGCTGTAATATTGCTTACGAAGTGGGTTTTCGTTTGCTTCGAGGAATCTTTGTCTGTTGCGATATGCATCAATGGCAAGGTAAATGGCCTCGCGCATAGATACTTCTGAGGCTACTCCTTTGCCTGCAATATCGAATCCAGTACCGTGGTCTGGTGATGTTCTTACTATTTGTAGACCTGCAGTGTAGTTGACACCTCTCTCCATTGCCAATGTCTTGAATGGGATTAGTCCTTGGTCGTGATACATTGCAAGTGTGGCGTCAAATTCTGTGTAGGTTCCAGCTCCAAAGAAGCCGTCAGCAGCAAATGGTCCGTAGCATAGTATACCTGCATCTTTCGCCATATTGATTGCAGGGATTATTGTGTCGATCTCCTCTTGACCAATAACTCCGCCGTCTCCAGCATGTGGGTTTAGTCCTAAAAGTGCTATTCTAGGGCGCTGAATGTCGAAATCCTTAGCTAGTGTATTGTTAAGGAGTTTGATTTTATTGAATAACTCAGTTTTGTTTAGTTGAGCAGATACGTTTGCAATAGGAGTATGTCCTGTTGCAACAGCTACACGTAGATTGTCTGCAACTAGTATCATCAAAACATTGTTCCCGTGAGGGAATTTGCTGTGCAGGTACTCTGTGTGTCCAGGGAAGTCGAATTTCTCAGACTGAATGTTCTCTTTGTTTATAGGAGCTGTAACTAGGATGTCAATAAGTCCAGCTCTCATGTCTGCTGTAGCCATCTCTAGAGCACTTAGTGCAGCCTCGCCAGCAGCTTGTGTTGATTGTCCAATCTCTACTTTAATATCCTCGTCTGTACAGTTGATTAGATTTAAGCAGTTTGGGTTTAGCTCCTCGGCACTGTTTATACTAGTGTAGTTGACCTGTGGTAGATCGAGGTTTTTGCGATGGTAGGCCATCACCTTTGATGATCCGTATAGCACAGGAGTGCAAAGCTCTATCATTCTAGGTTCAGCAAATGTCTTTAGGATCACTTCATATCCGATCCCATTTATATCTCCGTGGGTAATTGCTACCCTGATTTTTTTATCTTCTTCTTGCATCTCTATATCTTTTGTTAAAGGGAGTTCTAAGCTCGTTGTTTATCTATTTGCTCTCTGATGAGGAGATGTTTAACTCTAGATTGCTGTTGATCTCATCACTAAAGCGAAGTGTGTATAGCATAGCTTCTACTCTTCTAAGTAGGTTGCGTTTTGGCATCTCAGGGGCAAAAACAAATCCTTCGATGGTTACAATTCGTTGGTTTTTCTCATCTAGGCGTGTATGTGAAACAAATGGACCGCCCATCATGTCGCCTTGCATTTGCCAAAGCCCGCGTAGTCTCACAGTGAATTTACCGTTAACACCAATAGTGTCACAAAGAACTGGAGCATATTTTACTTCGGTTTGCATATACATGCTCTCTTTAGACCCTTTGATGTTTTCTTTCATTACAGAATCGCGAACAGCTATAAGTCTTTCCTCAGAGAAATCATTAATGTTGTGATAAGGAACCGAGTATATAACTAGGTCCATTCTTCCTTTTGCGGCATCGTTTGTAACCCAAATAAAGTCTTTGCCTATCTTCTCATTTTTAAGATCGCCTGGAGCTTTTACTTCTGCTTGGTAGAAGTTTTCGCGCACACCATTTAGTAGTGCAGTGTTAAACTTCTTAGAGAAGAAGTTTATGTTGCGGTTTAGTTCTGAGTTTACGAAGAAACGAACAATATTTGATTGGTTCTCGCGTAGATACTCAGCAAGCTGTTGTTCGTTACCTGCTTTAACTGTCATTATTACCTGATCTGCAGAGTATACATCCCTAGCATATGAGGTAGATCCTTTCGAGTAGATATCTGAAACTTCAACGATTAAGACATTACGAACTGGGCGTAAAAGGTTGTCGAAGTGAGTTGGGTCGACTACAGAGAGTTTGAAATTCGGCTCTGACTGTGGTAGTCCTGGTACATCCGACTCTAGTACATCTCGTATTGCTTCACCAGCATTGCGTTTCCACATCTCTTTGTTGACTACTACAAGTAATTCAAAAGGTGCTCCTGAGGCTGTTGGTAAAAAAGAACCTCCCCTTTTAGCACAGCTAGTAAAGAGTAACTGTAGTGAAAGGGTTAGTAATAGGATTGTACGTATTGTCTTCATATCTATTTATTGTATATGTTTTACTTATATATATATGTGCGACGAAGTTAGTGCTTTACTAATAAATATCCTACATTTATATGTTTTTAATAGCTTTGTATTAGGGGTGGTGGATTGATATAATGTTATTACAAAGCTGTTACAACATCTAAACTATGCTAAATAGCACATCTTTGCCTCTTGTTTATTTGGAGAATAAGTTTAGAGCCCCTATATTTGTATCGGTTTTTTCATGGTATTAGATTTTAAGGTTAAAGAAGGGTTGGGTTGTCGTGAGACAACCTTTTCTTGTTTTTTATAGCTTGCTCTAAGCTATCTTTGTCTTTGTGAATACATTATTTTCTTGAAAGTTATTACCTTTGCGCTACTTTATTTACTGTATTGAAAAATACCAATTAAGCGTATTACAACTATGAGCAAAAAAGCATTCTTATTGATTCTTGACGGATGGGGTATCGGAAATGGTGGTACTGCCGACGTAATTGCAAACACTTCAACACCATATTGGGACTATTTGACTAGTAGCTACCCTCATTCTCAACTTCAGGCTTCTGGAGAGAATGTAGGTTTGCCTGATGGGCAGATGGGTAACTCTGAGGTAGGTCACTTGAATATTGGTGCGGGTCGTGTTCTTTATCAAGATCTAGTGAAGATTAATATTGCATGTCGCGATAACTCAATTCTTGAGAACCCTGAGGTTGTTGCTGCGTTTACTTATGCAAAAGAGAATAATAAACAGGTTCATTTCATGGGTCTGGTTTCTGATGGTGGTGTTCACAGCTCTTTGGATCACCTAGAGAAGCTTTGTGATATAGCAAAGGTTTATGGTATTGAGAAGACTTTTGTTCACTGTTTCATGGATGGTCGTGATACAGATCCTCGTAGTGGTCTTGGTTTTATCAACCGCTTAGAGAAATCTATGAGTGAAACAACAGGCGAGATTGCTTCTGTTATCGGTCGCTACTATGCGATGGATAGAGATAAGCGTTGGGAGCGTGTTAAGGAGGCTTATGATGTTATGGTTAATGGTGTTGGTACTCCTGTTAAGGAGATAGCTCCTGCTATTGCTGCTTCTTATGAGGCTGGTGTAACTGATGAGTTTATCAAGCCAATCGTTAAGGTTGGTGAGGATGGAAAACCTGTTGGTAATATCTCAGAGGGTGATGTTGTTATCTTCTTTAACTATCGTAACGATAGAGCTAAAGAGTTGACTCAAGTATTGACTCAAGAGGATATGCCTGAGGCAGGAATGAAGACGCTTCCTCTATATTATTGTACAATGACTCCTTATGATTCTAAGTTTAAGGGTCTACATATATTGTATAACAAAGAGAATGTTGCAAATACTTTGGGTGAGTATGTTTCAGCTAATGGTTTGAAGCAGCTTCGTATAGCAGAGACTGAAAAGTATGCTCACGTTACATTCTTCTTCTCTGGTGGTAGAGAAAGTGAATTCGATGGAGAAGAGCGTATCTTGATACCTTCACCAAAGGTTGCTACATATGACTTGCAGCCAGAGATGAGTGTGAACGAGGTTGGTGATGCTCTTAAGTCTGCAATCGAAACACAGAAGTATGACTTTATCGCTTGTAACTTTGCAAACTGCGATATGGTAGGTCACACTGGTGTTCATGAGGCTATTGTTCAAGCTGTACAGGCTGTTGATTCAAATGTTAAGAAAGTGGTTGAGGCTGCTAAGGCTAATGGTTATGAGGTTATTATTATTGCTGACCATGGTAATGCTGACAATGCAGTTAATGAGGATGGGTCTGAGAATACAGCTCACTCATTGAATCCTGTTCCATTTGTTTATGTTACTGCGAATAGTGCAGCTAAGGTAGAGAATGGTATTCTTGCTGATGTGGCTCCATCTATTTGTCATATTCTTGGACTTGCTGTTCCTTCTGATATGAGCGGTAAGGTTCTAATTAAGGATTGAGAATCTTTTCAATAAAATAGTTAAGCAAGAGGGGCTCTTTTGGAGTCCCTCTTTAATTTAGAAGTTGTATTATGTTACAGATTGAAGATACTGTAGTAAGTTTAGATGTTGTAGAGCAAGAGTTTATTTGTGACTTAGGGGTTTGTAAAGGTTCTTGCTGCATAGAGGGTGATGCTGGTGCTCCTTTGGAAGAGGAGGAGAAGAGTATCATAGAAGGATTACTACCAATTATTTGGGATGATCTAGCTCCTCAAGCTCAAGAATTGATTAAAGAGCAGGGTGTCGCTTATATCGATGAGGATAAGGATTTAGTTACCTCTATAATTAATGGTAAGGATTGTGTCTTTACATATTATGAGGGTGGTGGAATGTGTAAATGTGCGATTGAGAAGGCTTATCGCGAGGGTAAAACAGATTTCTATAAACCTATCTCTTGTCACTTATATCCTATCAGAGTTGCTAAGTACTCAAGCTTTTCAGCTGTAAATTATCATCAGTGGAAGATTTGTGGCGCAGCTAAAGTGTTAGGCAGAAAAGAGGGTGTGAAGGTTTATGAGTTTCTTAAGGAACCTCTTATTCGTAAGTTTGGCGAATCATGGTATACGCAACTTGATATTGCTGCAAAGCATTTAGCGGAGAAACGTTGAGGTGAATAGTTTTTTTCTCTATTTAAGTTTAATAGAGAATCGTGACCAATCTGCTATTTATTATAGCAGCTTATATTAGATATTAATTTAGGACCATCTGTTAGAATGGTCCTATGTTGTATATATACATTACCTTATATGTCTGGTGTTGTTATTCACTTCTAGGCGTAATTATACGCCTTTTGTTTTATGTGGTAATGCATTAGATCTCTAATCTCTAATCTAGCGTTATGAATTATTCATTATAGCTGTGGGTCAAAAAGCTGTGATATTAGTGGGTAGCCGCTGTGAGTTTATACTCAAAAGTCTTTTGTTTTTACCCCCAAACTCAGTGGAAAATTAGCAGTGCCTAATATGTATTTAGCCTTAGGCTATCTACTGCAAAGCCTTAGGTTAATGAAGCTTTTGCCTTAGCTTAATAAACCTCCATATTATACCTTTATCTATATGTTGTTGCAAGGTTAAATCAATGCTTGATTTAACAAATCACTATTAATGAAATGGTAAAATTACCACACAGAGTCTTAGTTTTGATGATTTCTATCGCCACATCGCCACCTCATATGGCATTCAACTAGTTATGGGTGGTGATAGGTGGTGGTGATAGGTGGCAATAGGATTCTATCGCCACCAAGAAGTGTTATCTTAATTTGATGGTCAATATTTAGATATAAAGTCCAATTTGAAGTGAACTATTTCTGTATTATGATATCTGATGTAAAATAGACGAATATCACTTGTTAACTACAGTTGGTGGTGATATAAAAAACAGATTTTTTTCTCACAGAGTTTGAAATCAGTGGGTTCAGTTTGAATTTTACAGAATGCTTAAGCTACAACATTCCAGTTTGATCTATAATATTTCAGTCAACTTAATTAGGGATTCAGTCAGAGTTACATAAGGATCATCTCTTCTGGCATATTGACCAGATATACCCGTTCTGTTGATCTTGTAATAGCGGTGTATAACCATCTATAGAAATCAAGTCCTATGTGTTGTGGGTTAATATTAGCGAGATCTATATATACCTCTTTCCATTGTCCACCTTGAGCTTTGTGGCATGTTAAGCAGTATGCGTATTTAACCTGTAGAGCGTTGAAGAATGGATCTTGTTTTATTTTTCTCATTATCGCATTCTGGTTACCTATATGAAGGTACTCCTCAGCAACGTTGTTGAAGAGTGTATTTTGTTGCTCGTTTGTAAGTGTTGCGCTCTCACTGTGTAGCGACTCTGTTATTATTTTGATATCAATATCTATATCTCTGTCAAATAGGTGAATAGAAACTTCAGCGAAATGGAACCCGTATAACTCCTCTCTACGTCTTACCCTTGTGACTTGTGCAATCTCACCGTTGGCTATGAAGTCAATATCACGATACTCGGTGGCTACAAAGTAGTTGTTCTTTGATATTAATAGAAGATCTCCTGTTGATAACTCTTCCTCCATGTATAATACTTGAGCTCGAATACCGTTATTGAATAGCTTTGCTCTTTTGTTTGATCGAGTGATAATTATTGTCTCTTCACTACCAGATCTATTGTATGAGCTATTTAGGTTGTCTGGAAGATCTTCTCCACCAATAGCCTTGATGTCTTTAAACCCTTTTAAGTCTAGTTTGGGTAGTGTGCTTAGATCCTCTTGTTGCATATATTTGCGTAGAAGGGTTGCATTCCAAAGTATTCCTGACTCCTCAGCTTGACGAACTACTTGTGTTAATGTATACTCGCTTACCTCGAGCCCAAAACCACTAATGTAGCTACTAACAAGTGCAGGACTATCGCTCTCACCAACTGGTGGAAGCTGAGCGGTGTCACCAATAAGAATTAAACGACAGTTCTCGGCACTGTACACATATTCTATTAATTCTTCAAGAATTGAAGCGCCTCTACTTTCATTACCTCTGGTCGAGATCATTGAAGCTTCATCAACAAAGAAGATTGTGTTTTTATGTGGGTTGATATTCAATTGCGACTCATAACTCTCTCCATAAGCTTTACTTTGCCTATAGATTTTACGATGTATTGTTTGTGCTGGAGCTCCTGAATATTGTGAGAATATTCTAGCAGCTCTTCCCGTTGGTGCTAGAAGAACGACATTTTGACTTAGTTGTATTATGGTCTGAACAACAGCTCCAATAAGCGAAGATTTACCTGTACCTGCGTAACCCTTGAGAAGAAAGATCGAATTCTCTTCTTTGGAAAATAGAAAGGATATTAGAGACTCTAACATCTTTTCTTGATCTAAAGTTGGAGTATAGGGTAAATTTGAGCCTATTTTTGTGCTTAAAAGGAGGTTATTCATATTTTTGTGAGATAAATTTGGCTCTAAAATTAATCGGTTTAATTTTCTTTTCTATATTTGCGAAACGAAAAAAACAAAATACGACATATTATGAAGATTACATTCAGAATTCTATTAGTTGCGTGTATCGCAGTGTTGGGTTACTTGTGCGTTAAGAGCATCATGGATCCAATCAAGTTTGAACAAGAAAAGACAAAACGCGAAAGTGCAATCATTCGCCGATTGATCAATATTCGTAAAGCTCAGATCGAGTACCGTAACATGAACGGACAGTATACTGCTAGCTTTGATACTTTGATTGATTTCGTTAAGAATGGTAAACTAAAAGTGGTTTTGAAAGAGGGTGTTCTTTCTGATATGCAGTTGGCTGATGGTTTGACTGATGCTAAAGTAATGAAGATGTCTGAGAAAGAGCGTATCGCTAAAGGACTAGAGAACTTCAGACGTGATACTACTTTGGTTAGTGTAAGAGACTCTCTTTTTGGAGCAGGATACACTGTAGACTCAATGAGATTTGTACCAGGTACTCGTACTCAATTTGAGATGGCTTCAGCAGAACTTCCTACAGCATCAGGTTTGACTGTAAAAGTATTCGAAGCTAAAACAACTTATGATGTTTACCTAGGTGACCTAGACCGTCAGGAAGTTATTAACTTGAAAGATAGAGCTAAGAAGTTAGAGAAGTTTGCAGGTTTGCAAGTTGGTTCTATCAATGAAGCTAATAACAATGCTGGTAACTGGGAGTAATCCTTTAGAAACAGATATGGTCAGTAATATATTAGACATAGAAAAATCTGAACAATATGATTTATCCATCCGGTTACGACCGGATGGATTTTCTTTTTACATATCTAATGGAGCCTTACAGGATCCTGTGATAGAGATGACTCATGTGACCTTTAATGGAGAAGAATCGTATCTCGAACAATTCAAAAGTAGTGTTTACTCTAATGAGAATCTTCTACTTCCATATAAGATAGTTACAGTTGTGGTTGACACTAATCGCTACACGTTAGTGCCGAACTCTATCTACGATATAGATAAAACTAGAGCTTTGTTGGGGTTGGGTATACCAATAGACACTTCAAAGGATGTTAATGAGAACTATATTCCGCAATTAGACTCATGTATGCTTTTTGAAATAGATGCTGAACTATCAGCCTTTTTGACAAGAGCATTTGTGTTGCCTAACATCAAGTCTCACATTTCTGCTCTGTTATCATTATACTTTGGTCTCAAAACAGCTGACGCAACTGCCAAAATGTTTGTTTATCTATCTAGCAAACATGCCGAGATTGTAATGTTTGACCAAGATTCTATACAACTAATAAAAAGGGTTTCAATAGAAAACTGTAATGATCTAGCATTCTATATTCTATCTCTTTGGCAGCAGTTTGCGTGTGACCAAGAGAATGACTCTATATACATCTTTGGTGATGCAGAGCTTTCAAGTGAACTCATACTAATCTTAAAACGTTACATTCGTAAGGTTGTAACGAAATCTTTGCCAGATCAGTTATCGGCAAGTATAGGCGTAAAGCATACGCCATTGGATATATTAACTCTTTCTTTATGCGAATAATAAGTGGTATTTATAGACGTCGACGTTTTGATGTCCCTAAGAATATTAAGGCAAGACCAACGACTGATTTTGCTCGTGAGAACCTCTTTAATGTACTAAATAATACAATAGACTTTGAGGAGACAAATGCTCTTGACCTATTTGCTGGGACAGGTGCAATAAGCTTCGAGCTAGTATCTAGAGGGTGTAATAAGGTTGTGTGTGTTGAGAAGGAGTCTCTACATATTAACTTTATTCAGAAAGTTAAGACAGAGCTTAAGGAGGATAACCCTTTAGTTATTCGAGGTGATGTATTTAGGTATATAGATTCATCACGCGAGAAGTTCGACCTTATCTTTGCAGATCCACCATACGACTTAAAAGAATTGGCTACTATCCCTGATAAGATATTTGAAAAGGGCTTATTAGCTCCTGGTGGTTTGCTTGTTTTCGAACATGGTAAGGGCAATAGTTTCTCAGAACATAAATATTTTATTGAGAAGAGAGTTTACGGAAGTGTAAACTTTAGCTTCTTTCAACTCCCAAAGGAAGAGTAACTTACTCTCCCTTTGGGTTTTTTTGTTCTGCAGCGTCTATGGCACAATCCTATTATTTATATGCTTTTGTAGCATGAGTATAACATTTATTCATCATATTTGCTAACGTTAAAGATCTATATTGTGTAAGTTTAATTGCAAATTAATATGGAACAAGTACTATTAAGTCCCCAGTTGATTATTGAGGTTAGTTGGGAGGTATGCAATAAGGTAGGTGGTATTTATACTGTTCTATCTACGCGTGCTAAGAGTTTGCAGATGGGACATAAGGACAAGGTAATCTTTGTTGGTCCTGATCTATGTGATGAGAATCCCCTTTTCCAAGAGGATAAATCTCTATTAAAAGAGTGGAGGCTAAAGGCTCAGAGCGATGGACTATATATAAGAGTTGGTCGATGGGCTGTTCCTGGATCACCTATTGCTATTCTAGTTGGGTTCAATGATTATTATCATCGCTTACCGATGTTGTTTGCAAAGATGTGGGAGAAATATAAAGTGGAGTCACATGCAGCATATGGAGACTATGAGGAGGCTTGTGCCTTTGCTTTTGCTTCTGCTGAGGTGATAGAGAATCTTCTTGACTACAATCAGCTTGGCGTGCCTAAGGATAGCACCGTTGTTCATTTTAATGAGTGGACAACTGGTATGGGGGCATTACATCTTCAGCTTACTCAACCTAAAGTTGCAACCATGTTTACAACTCACGCTACATCAATAGGTAGGTCTATATGTGGTAACAATAAGCCCCTTTATGGTAGCCTATCGGAATATAATGGTGACCAAATGGCTAGAGAGTTGAATATGGTATCTAAACACTCACTAGAAAAGTGTACAGCACATGCTGTGGATGCATTTACAACAGTAAGTGCTATTACAGCCAAAGAGTGTGAGGCTCTACTTGATAAAAAGGTTGATGTGGTTCTACCAAATGGATTCGAACCATCATTTGTGCCGCAAGAGGAGTTGTATAATCAGAGCCGTATTGCTGCTAGAGAAAACATGTTGAGAGTAGCATCTAGACTTACTGGTTGTGATTATATTGATCAGCAGACCATGATAGTTGTTAACTCAGGGCGTTATGAGTTTAGAAATAAGGGAGTAGATCTATTTGTTGACTCGGTGAATAGGCTTCGTACAATGGATATACCTAATAATAAGAGGGTCATTGCATTTGTGATGGTGCCAGCTGATTCAGCAGGTGCCAGAGAGGACCTTAAGGAGTATCTAGATAGTGAGATTGAGCTAAAAGGTTTGCCAAATCCAATTGTTACACACAACTTAAACAACATACACCTTGATAGGTTGATGAACCAGATGCAGTGGTTAGGAATGCACAATCACCCAGATGAGAGAGTTCATCTTATATTTGTACCAGTTTATCTAAACGGTGAAGATGGCATTTTCAACCTCACCTACTACCAGCTGATTCCAGGGTTTGATTTAACAATCTTCCCATCTTATTACGAGCCATGGGGATATACTCCACTCGAGAGTATTGCTTTTGGTGTACCGACAGTGACAACAAATCTTGCTGGTTTTGGACTTTGGGCTTCAACACAAGTAGACACGACATCTATTGAATATGGAGTTGAGGTGATTAATAGGGACGATAGCAATGAGGTTGAGGTCTCAATGAAGATGGCTGACTTGATGAAGCAATATGCTATGAAGAGTCAAGAAGAGTGTAGTCTAATAAGACAAAGATCTGTTGATTGTGCTAAACTGGCTGATTGGGCTCACTTCATAAAGTATTACTATCAAGCTTACTCTGTCGCTATTAAGAGAGCCAGAAATAGAGTTGGGGGTTTAAATACCTCAATTCGTCAATAAACTAATATTTGCATATACTGATTCTTATATATTTGCTTTGTATCATCCGAGAGATGAGTTGATATGAAACTAAATATAATACCATACATACTGAATAATTATGAATATACAAGCTAGTAACTCAAACTCTCCCTTCTGGAGAGATATAATTGTTAAATCAAAACTTCCAAAAAGCCTAGAGCCTTTGGCTGAGATATCCAAGAACATTTGGTGGACGTGGGACTACGAGGCTAAGGAACTATATATGTCCATTGATAAGGACCTATGGAAAGAGACCAGCCACAATCCAGTATTGATGCTTGAGCTTTTGGACCTAGATCGCCTAGAGGAACTTGTAGTTGACCAAGATTTTCAGGCTCGAATGGCCGCTGTATATAAGAAGTTCAGAGAATACGTTGACTCTCCTTACAATAGAGACATACCTTCCATTGCTTACTTCTCTATGGAGTACGGTTTGGCAAACATATTAAAGATATATTCAGGAGGTCTAGGTGTACTTGCTGGCGATTATTTAAAGGAGGCTAGTGATTGTGCTGTTGATATGACAGCTGTTGGTTTTATGTATAGATATGGCTATTTTACACAAGCTCTATCTATGGAGGGGCAGCAGATAGCGAACTACGAAGCACAAAACTTCTCTCATCTTCCAGTTGAGCAGCTAAAGGATGCTGCGGGATCTCCTATCATACTAGCTGTTCCATTTCCTGGACGAGATGTGTTTACATATGTTTGGAAAGTTAAAGTAGGCCGTATTAGCCTTCTTCTGATGGACACAGACATAGATCTAAACAGTGAGTTTGACAGATCTATAACCCATCAACTCTATGGGGGAGACTGGGAAAACAGAATGAAGCAGGAGTATCTCCTAGGTATTGGGGGTATTCTATTGCTCAATAAACTAGGTATCAAGAAGGATGTATACCACTGCAACGAAGGCCATGCGGCTTTGATAAACCTTCAGAGACTTGTTGATTATATCAAGAGAGATCATCTCTCATTCAATGAGGCTCTGGAGGTGGTTAGATCCTCATCTCTATATACTGTGCACACTCCTGTTCCTGCAGGGCACGATAGTTTCGATGAGCATCTTTTCGGTAAATATATGTATGAGTTTCCTGCTAAGTTAGGCATTGAATGGAATAATCTAATGGATATGGGGCGTGAAAACCCTGGTTCTCATGAGAAGTTCTCGATGAGCGTATTTGCTTGTAACACTTCACAAGAGGTCAATGGGGTTAGTTGGTTGCATGGTGAGGTGTCAAAGGATATGTTCTCACCAATATGGAAAGGTTACTTCCCTAAGGAGCTACATGTGAGCTATGTCACAAACGGAGTACACCTTCCAACGTGGCAATCTCCAGAGTGGCAGAAGTTCTTTAAGGAGAATCTATCTAAAGATTTCTGGGGTGATCAGTCGAATGAGAACCATTGGGAGCCACTATACAAGATATCCGATGAGAAGATATGGGGTGTAAGACAGACTCTAAAACATAAATTGATCAACTACATTAAAGACCAATTCAAGAGAAATTGGATCAAGAACCAGCTAGATCCAGTATCTATGGTATCTATAATGGAGAATATCAACCCTAATGCTCTTATCATAGGATTTGGACGTCGCTTCGCTACATACAAGCGTGCTCACCTATTATTTACAGATCTAGATAGATTATCTCGCATCGTAAATAATCCTAAATATCCTGTTCTATTCTTCTTTACTGGTAAGGCACACCCTGCCGATGGTGCTGGTCAAGCTCTGATCAAACAGATTGTTGAGATCTCTCGCCGACCAGAATTCGTCGGTAAGATCATCTTCCTAGAGAACTATGATATGCAGTTGGCCAAGAGACTTATTGCAGGAGTAGATATTTGGCTTAACACGCCAACTAGACCTCTTGAAGCATCAGGTACTTCGGGCGAAAAGGCTGAGATGAATGGTGTGTTGAACTTCTCTGTAAAAGATGGTTGGTGGTTTGAAGGCTATAGAGAGGGTGCTGGTTGGGCTCTAACTGATAAGAGAACATATCAAAACCAGATGCACCAAGATCAATTAGATGCTGCAACAATCTATGCGACATTCGAAAGAGAGATCATTCCTCTATACTTTGCTTTCAATAGCAAAGGATACTCTCCAGAGTGGGTTCAATACATCAAAAACTCATTCGTGCAGATTGCTCCTCACTATACAACCAAGAGGATGCTTGATGACTATATCGAGAGATTCTATACCAAACTAGCGACTCGTCATGCATATCTAGAGGCAAACAACTTCGAAAAGGCCAAGGAGATGGCTAAATGGAAGTCTAAGGTTGTGGAGTTGTGGTCAAAAATTGAGGTGAAAAGTGTTGAGATGCCCGACCTTAGTGATATATCCCTTGGATCTAAATATAAGACAAGAGTGGTTCTCGATTCTAAGGGACTAGCAGATGCAATAGGTGTTGAGCTTGTTGCTGTGGTTGAAGAGAATGGTATCGCTAACATAGAGGAGTGTTTCGAGCTAAATATCATTGATAAGAAGGATGGTGCTGTTACCTACGAGGTTGAGTTCAATCTTTCTAACGCTGGTGGAATTAAGCTTGGTTTGAGAATGTATCCTAAACATAAGGATCTACCTCACCGACAGGATCTTTGTTATGTTAGATGGTTTTAATACATGATGGTGTATAATTATCAAAAATCAATAGGTTAACGTTATATTTGGTGTGCAATGTTTACCCCTTCTTATCTGAGAAAGATAGGAAGGGGTATCTATTTATTTGTTACTCTTGCTTTTAATTCATACCTTTGCGCAAAATATGAGATCTAAGAGTATGTGTCTAGTAACTTCCCCTTATCCGACTAACTGACGGGACTAACTTTCTATCAATACATTTTCCACTTTAAATAGTTTAAAGAGTATCTGCCTCTGCTTGCACTCAAGCGATGGAGTACTCTTGTTATATCAGATTACGGTTGTATCCTATTGTGATGCGACTTATGATTTGCTATGCCCAATCGTAATAAAACAACAAGAAAGTTAGTATGAAAAGTTATATCCCGTTCTATAAAAGTAATTTAAAAGTAGCTATCCCTGTTATGTTATCCCAGATGGGGCAGGTGGTAGTACAGATGGCTGACACTATGATGGTTGGTCAACTCGGTGCAGACGAGCTTGCAGCAGTCTCTTTTGCAAATGCAATCTTCAATATTGGTCTCTTATTTGCTATGGGTACAGCCCTAGGACTCACTCCACTTGTGGGGGAAGCGCATGCTAGAAAAGAGACAACAACGCTAAACTCACTATTTAAAAATGCCTACGCCCTAAATATTATCCTATTTGCTGTCGTTGGGCTATTACTATGGATAACCTCATTCTTCATGACCAATATGGGTCAGACGCCACGCGTGGCTGAGCTTGCGGTACCATACTTCAGAGTGATGGTTTTGTCCATGCTTCCTCTTATGATATTCCTTGTCTTCAAGCAGTTCCTTGAGGGGATGGGTAACACTAAGACAGCGATGAACATAACTATAGGAACCAACGTGTTGAACATCTTCCTAAACTGGGTATTCATATATGGCAACTTCGGAGCTCCTGCGTTAGGAGTGCAAGGTGCTGCTACTGCTACATTGATATCTCGCATTGTGATGCCTATCATCTTTGTGGGTATATTTATTAAACGTGCAGAGCTAAGATCATATCTCCAACTCCTCAAGGGTAGAGGCTATTCAGTGGATAGTATTATATCTATCGCAAAGGTAGGTCTTCCAATTGGAACACAGATCTTCGTTGAGCAGATCGCTTTTAGTTTGACAGCTGTGATGGTTGGTTGGTTAGGGGCTGTAGCCCTTGCGAGTCACCAAGTAGCAATGAACATCTCATTCTTCTGTTTCATGATATTGAGTGGTTTGGGTGCTGGAACAACAGTAAGGGTTAGTCACCAATATGGTTTAGGAGCCTTTAGACCAATGCGTAAGGCCGCATTTGCTTCATTCCATTTGACAATCTTCACCGTAATGATTGCAGCTACAATCATAGTTCTCTTCCGTCACCAGATACCAACACTCTTCAGTTCAGATGCTGACGTTATCGCAACCTCAGCCTCGCTACTGCTTATCTGTGCACTATATCAGCTACCAGATGGTTTCCAGGTTGTAACTCTTGGCGCACTACGTGGTATCTCAGATGTTAAGAGACCAATGATCTACGCAGTGATATCATATCTGTTTATTAATATCCCTGTTGGTTACTACTGTGGATTTGTTTTGAATATGGGCCCTGTAGGAATATGGATAGGGTTTATCTTTGGACTTACAACAGCGAGCCTACTATTCCTTTATCGATTCAATGCACAAAGTAAGCGACATGTTGAGAAGGAGTCAATAGAGGCGAAAGCATAATCAATTGATTCAATATTCAGCTATCATTCTCTGTAGCTGTAAAGAAAATATATAAGAACCCGAATTGTCATTAATGGCGATTCGGGTTCTTTGTTTATAATAGATTTTATTCTACTTAAATCTCACTTTCTAACTGCTTGATTACTCACATATAACTATCCATTTGTGATTAGTGAAGTCTTGTTGTAATTTATTGATTAAGAGGTGATTGCTGGGTTGAGGTGAGTGTCTCCCAAAACACGTACGTATTTTGGTCAAAGTACGTACGTGTTTCTCTCCAAATACGTACGTATTTCTATAAAAGTACGTACGTATTTTGGGAGATGAGTAGTGGCTTGCTGATAGTTGCCAAGTGTGAAGATAATATTTAGTATCTATCTTGAACAAGATAGGAGGTGATTAGAGCTCTACTTTTTTCTCAAATGAGATGCTTCTTGAAGTTCAATAGTCAACAATTTACTATCTTTGAGATGATAATCAATTAAACCGTATAGCGATGAGTTCATTTATAGAGGATGTAGCTGTAGCCCATTGGGCTGAATATGGACGAGGGGTAGAGAAGATGGCCTTTGTCTTTCCTAACCATAGAGCAGGGCTATTCTTTCAAAGAGAGTTGGCTAAGGCAGCAAAGGAGCCTCTCTTTTCGCCTACTATATTGACTATAAATAAGCTGTTTCAACATCAGAGCTCCCTTCAAGTGGCTGATAAGGTGAGCATGCTGTTTGCTCTGTATCGCATTTATATTGAGCAGAGCGGATCAACGGAGAGTTTTGATGAGTTTGTCTTCTGGGGCGATATGCTACTGAATGATTTTGATGATGTTGATAAGTGGCTTGCTGATCCTGTGCAGCTCTTTAGGAATATTGAGGACCTCAAGGAGATTGATGATCTATTTGACTATCTGAGTAGTGAGCAGTTATTGGCACTAAAGCAGTTTTGGAGCAGCTTTAGGATCGATTCTGATGGGCAAAAGGTGAAGGAGTTTCTTGTGATATGGAAGGTTATCCTTCCGATCTATGATACTCTCAGAGAGAGACTCTCAGAGAGGGGGCTTGCATATGAGGGTATGCTTATGCGTGAGGTGGCTGAGCGGGCCAATAGAAAGGAGCTCGATGAGTTTCCCTACGATAAGATTGTGTTTGTTGGTTTTAATGCCATCTCTACGACAGAGAAGGCATTGATGAGTTATACGAGAGATCTAGGGATTGGTGATTTCTATTGGGATTTTGAGTCGGATTATCTTCAGGAGAGAGAGAATAAGGGCTCAATGTTCTTCCACTATGTTCGGGAGTTTCCCTCTAAGCTCTCTTTGCCTAAGGTGGGATCGTCTCAGCCTACGTATGAGTTGATAGAGGTGCCCTCTAGAATTGGTCAGGCTAAGCAGCTGTCGGAGATTTTGGGAGAGATGTTTCCTCATGGCACACGAAAGAATGATACGAATGCCATAAGAACTGCAGTTATCCTGCCTGATGAGCAGCTACTGCTTCCTGTGTTGTACTCAATACCGGAGAACATTGAATCGATCAACGTTACAATGGGTTATTCGCTCTCTACCTCACCTATTGCGGGTCTTTTTGAGCAGATTATTGCCTTGCAGTCTAATTGGGCTATGCAGTCTGGGGTGCCGCACTTCTACTTTCGCTTTGTAAGACCAGTGCTTCTTCATAGGTATATTCAAGCAGTGGAGCCTAAGGCGGCTGAGTTGGAGGAGCATATCCGACGCTCAAATTTGGTATATCTTCCCGAATCTATTTTCGAATCATCTAGTTTTTTGAGCTTGCTCTTTAGGGCCATCAAGAGTGGGGATAATATATCGTCTTATCTGCTAAAGCTTTTGGATGCATTTGTAGAGATCAATAGCGAGGGTGAGGAGGAGTCGAACATCTCTCTGATTGAGCGGGAGTTTATTTATCACTACTATATTGCCTTGGTTAGGTTTGGTGATCTGCTGCAGGAGGAGTCGATAGAGATGAGTATGGATACCTATTTCAAGCTTCTGCGTAAGTTAATCGGTGGTGTGTCTGTCTCGTTTCAGGGCGAACCTCTGTCGGGGCTTCAGGTTATGGGGGTATTGGAGACGAGGGTTTTGGATTTTGATCGCCTTATTATCTTATCGATGAATGAGGGTGTCTTTCCGGTTAGGCAAGCGGCCTCTACCTTTATTCCTGTTACTTTAAGGAGGGCCTTTGGGCTACCGACAACGGAGCATCAGGATGGTATCTATGCCTATCACTTCTATAGGATGATACATAGGGCAAAGCATATCACAATGCTTTACGACTCGCGTAGTGATGGACTTCAGACGGGTGAGGTGAGCCGCTTTGTTCATCAACTTCACTATCTTTATAATCATGACATTCAAAAGAAGAGTATAGAGTACAACATATCCATCACGGCTAATGATCCAATAGTGATAGCTAAGAGTGAGGCGGTGATGAGTAGGCTTGGAGGCTTTCTTCGTGGTGGAAGGAGAGCTATTTCTGCCTCTGCTATCAATACGTTCATCGATTGTCCATTGAAGTTTTACTTCTTGTATGTTGAGTCTGTTCGTGAGCAGGAGGAGATAAGTGAGACGATTGAGGCTAACACCTTTGGAGATATCTTTCACTATGTGATGGAGATGATTTACAATGATCTCAAGTCGAGGGGTGGGTTGATTACCTCTAATGTTCTTCTTGAGGTGGTTAAGAATAAGGATATGATCACTCGCCTTTTGGAGAGGGCTTTTGCAGTTAAGGTTTATAAGCAGCCAGAGGATGCTGTAAGGCCTTTCTCATTGAAGGGACAGAATTACTTGGTGGGTGAGATAATCAGGAAGTATGTTGATAAGATGTTGAAAACTGATGCAAAGCATGCGCCATTTGAGTATATCGCCTCGGAAATGAATGTGAAGGGTGAGATTGCGCTTGATGATGATGGGTCAAGGGTAGTGCAGTTGAAGGGTTTTATTGATCGTGTTGATAGTAAGGATGGGGTGGTAAGGTTGCTTGATTATAAGTCGGGCTCGGAAAAGGATTTGCTTTTTGGAGAGAT
Source organism: Bacteroidales bacterium (assembly GCA_051648105.1). Lineage (GTDB taxonomy): Bacteria > Bacteroidota > Bacteroidia > Bacteroidales > UBA7332 > UBA7332. Next base: position 1,785 of record JBOFEN010000076.1, on the reverse strand, counting down.
TGAAGATCTGTTTGATAGTGAATCCAAGGATAGGCCTTCTTATGTATTGCAGGTTTTCTTCTACTCGTGGCTTTATCAGCAGTCGATGCGTAGTGATCGTATTGAGCCTGGTGTCTCTTTTATTAGGGCTCTGTTTAAGGATTATGATACGCGTGTGTATAATCGATTGGAGAGGGAAAAGGTGGCTGTGAGTGATTTTTCTTACTTCTCAAATGATTTTGAGTCATATCTAAGGGATACTCTTAGGGATATGTTTGATGGAGAACAGCAGTTTACTCAGACTACGGACTTGAAGCGTTGTGCTTATTGCCCATTCTCTATAGTTTGTAGACGGTGATGTTATACAAATGGCAAGCATATTATTATATGCTTGCCATTTGTATGTTGTCTATATTGTGTTGGCTATTTTAGATTGTTTATCCATTGTAGGGTGAGATTTTTAACCTGATTGTGGTATTCAAAGCTCTCGCGGAAGCCCCAACCGTGTCCTCCTTTTGGGAAAATATATAGTGAGGCGGGGATATTCTCTTTTTTTAGTGCGCAGTAGAACTCAATACTGTTTTGTGGGATGACGGCTTTGTCGTCGTCACTTAGTAGTATTAGTGTCGGTGGTGTGGATGAGGTGACTCTGTTTGCATTTGAGTATTGTTCTATCGTTGCCTTGTCGATGCTTTCGCCTAGTAGGTTGTCTCTAGATCCTTTGTGACCAACTCCATCTAACATTGATATGACCGGATAGAATAGTATCATGAAGTCTGGTCTACTCTCTGCGGTGAAGTGGGTTCCAACTGTTGAGGCTAGGTGGCCACCTGCTGAGAATCCGCATATTCCAACCTTGTTTGGGTCTATTCCAAATTCATTTGATCTCTCGCGGATTAGCTTTATGGACTCTTGTGCGTCTGAGAGTGGTATCTCTTTAATGCCATATGGTAGTCGGTATTTGAGCACTATACCTGTAATACCCTCTGAAGCTAACCAACGGGCTACGTCGTATCCTTCATGGTCAATAGCCTCTATCCTATATCCGCCACCTGGGCATATAATAACGGCTTTGCCACTGTTTTTGGTTTGATCAGCCTTGAAAATAGTTATACTTCCTTGGGTAATGTTCTCTATTCTTCCATCTTCGTATTTCTCTTTCTCAAGTGGAATAGCCTTGTGTGTTGACTTTTGTGAGAGCTCTATTATTACTTTATTTGTTGATTCTGCACTATTGGGTTGTGATAAGGTTAGTCCAATAGCACATAATAGTCCTACTTTTTTTACTATCATCGCTTAATTTGTTTTGTTTCTTCTTGCAAAGTAACTCAATTTGATCAGTAATATCGACTTTGTACAATATTATTTAAGATCCTATTCTCTTAGTAATCAGGTGTGGCTTATTTTATGTTCAAAAAAAGTCTCCCTATTGTTTGTGAATCTAATATTATTCACTACTTTTGTAACGCAATAGGGAACAAACCTAACAGCAATGGTGTGGTAGTTCAGTTGGTTAGAATACCTGCCTGTCACGCAGGGGGTCGCGGGTTCGAGTCCCGTCCATACCGCAAAAAGCAGTTGATATTTATATCAGCTGCTTTTTTTGTTTAGTACAGAGCTATTGGTTGGTTTGTTGTGGGCATTAAATAAGAAATAGGAGAGCTAAGTAGGGTCTGCTGAATAAGTTTTAATTATTTGATTACCAAATCAATAAGATTGTCTTTCTTTGCTCAAGTGCACGTTTTTTTGTATATTTGGGCTTAAACCCTTGCATTATGATTAGATATAAAGATAGTCAACAGCTAC
>JBOFEN010000075.1:0-30118 GCA_051648105.1 Bacteroidales bacterium | reverse complement strand
GCTCGTACTGGAAACGAACCTCAGCCTGAAAAGGCTTAAATCTATCAGTCATCAAGAAGTTTATACCACAGCTTATGCGTTGAAGATCAACTAACTCATCGCTCATAGAGTCTGTCTTATTGTAGCGAATGTCATCACCATAATCATATCTAAAAACTGGCATAGCATATTTGCAAAGTGGATTCTTCGGAAGAAGATACCTATATTGAGCTTGTGCTAATACAACTGTTGCAGTCTGCTTCTCATATGTGTTAATGCTATTCTGAGCTACAGAACCCTCAAAGATAAACTCTTTCAGTTTGTATCGAGTCTCAAGCGTCCACATATTGATTGGGAACTTATTCTGTATCTTACCTGTTAACCAAGCAGCAGAAACCTTAAGACCCTCTAGCGAACCAATCTCTTGTCTTATCAAATAGTCCATCTTCTTTGACCACTGGGCGTTGTTGATACCCGTTCCATTGAGTAGACCGAAGACAGTTCTCATCTGAGTGCCCCAAACATAGTTAGCTTGGAAAACAGCACCAATATCACGAGTACCCACGCTTCCTTGCGATATCACTCCATCATCCCCTTTTGTATAGTAGTTAAGTAAGTATTGAGTGATGAAAGAGTTGTGAGCATAGTCCGTTAGTGTTGGCCCTCTCTGTGTCTCAACCGAGAAGTGGTGTAGAGTCTGCCCCATGGTTACATTCAACCATTTTAGCGGTTGGTAGGTAACATTTGCATCAAGTATCTGAAACCTTCCGTCAGCATTAAAATCTACTTGAGTAAAGTATCTCATATTCTTTGATACATTACCCCTAAAACCCAATCTAGCGTTACTCACTGCAAATCTATACTCCCCATCAATGGTCGACATCTCAAATAAGCCTTTTACTCCTCCTAAGAAAGTAGGGAGATAGAAGCTCTTGTCGACACTCTCATTACTCTCTTGAGCCCTACCTGTTATGGAGATAACAAGAGCTAAAAGAGTTAGTGCTACTGCTTTTCTAAACATACCAAAGTCATCAAAAGTGAAAAATCGTGCAAAGTTAGAACTATCCTTTGAGTTAGAAGCACCTAAAGAGGATAAATATCTTACTTATATACGATAAAAAAGGTGATCTTGTGAAATAAATCATTCAAGATCACCTTTTGTCTATCTGAGGTAACTAATTATCGTGTTTTTTACACGATACCCCAAGCCTTCATATCTTCGGATACTGTACTTATTCCTCCAATTTCAAATTTCTCAACCAACACCTTAGTTACGTTTGGTGAAAGGAATGCAGGAAGCGTAGGACCTAAGTGGATCTTCTTTACTCCAAGAGAAAGAAGTGCTAGAAGAACAATAACAGCCTTCTGCTCATACCATGCAATGTTGTAAACAATAGGTAGATCATTTATATCCTCAAGACCAAATGCATCCTTAAGTTTCAGAGCTATCACAGCGAGTGAGTAACTATCGTTACACTGTCCAGCATCTAATACGCGAGGTATACCACCTATATCACCAAGAGGCAGCTTATTGTATCTATATTTTGCACAACCAGCCGTAAGGATAACACTATCTTGAGGCAGCTCCTTGGCAAAATCCTCATAGTATACTCTATCCTTCATTCTACCGTCGCAGCCACCCATGACTACAAACTGTTTAATTGCTCCAGATTTAACTGCATCAACAACTTTGTCAGCCAAAGCCATAACCTGGTTATGAGCAAATCCACCAACAATAGTTCCACTCTCAATCTCCTTAGGAGCCTCACATCCCTTAGCCAATGCAATAATCTCGGAGAAGTCCTTAGCATTACTGCCCTTACGAGCTGGTATATGCTTGAATCCAGGATAACCTGCCGAACCAGTTGTGAATACTCTATCCTTATAGTTTGCATTTGCACTTGGAGGTACTATGCAGTTAGTCGTAAAGATTATAGGGCCATTGAAGGTAGAGAACTCCTCCTTCTGTCTCCACCACGAACCACCGTAGTTACCAACAAAGTGTGAATACTTTTTGAACGCAGGGTAGTAGTGAGCAGGAAGCATCTCGCTGTGAGTGTAAATATCAACACCACTTCCCTCACTCTGCTTGAGAAGCTCTTCCATATCCTTGAGGTCATGGCCAGAGATCAAAATACCCGGACGTTTACCAACACCTATATTTACAGTAGTTATTTCTGGATTTCCGTAAGTTTCAGTGTGTGCTTTGTCAAGAAGAGCCATTGCATTCACACCCATCTCACCTGTTTTCAATACAAGAGCAACAAGCTCATCAGCACCAGCCTCACCCAAAGCTACGGTAGCCAAAGCATTATGCATAAAGTCAAAAAGCTCCTGCTTCTTATATCCAAGGTTATAAGCATGATCCACATAAGCGGCCATACCCTTAACACCATACATTACTAGCTCCTTCAAAGATCTCAAATCTTCGTTAGGTTCGCTGGTTAGGATTCCAACCTTTGCACTCTGCATTAGGAACATAGCGCGCGAAGCACTCCACTTTATTGATGTGTGAGCTGGAATAGTGATATCTCTTCTTACACACTCTTCGATCAGCTCGTTCTTGATCTCTATGCCCTTTTCAATTCTTTCAGCAATTGAGTCAACGTCGAAGTTTGCATTTGTGATAGTTGAGAAAAGAGCCTCCATCACGAAGTGGTCTACCTTTTCATGATGAAACCCTTTTGCGATTAGTTTATTACTTAGGATAGAGATTCCCTTAGCAACGTAGATCAACAGATCCATGTGAGCCGATAGTTCATCACTCTTTCCACAAACCCCAACAATACTACAGCCAACCCCCTTAGAGGCCTCTTGGCACTGAAAACAGAACATCTTTTCCATAGTTTTTATAACAAATTAGTTTCTTTATCTTTGAGAACGTTATATTATAAACAAAGATCTCATTTACTTTGTTTGTGCAAAGGAACAGACTCTGTGCGAGCCTAGTTGTAACATCTATTACAAGAGAGTAAATTTATGAAAGAAATATTGCAAAAAAGTCCTCTTTTCAAGGGCATCCCAGTTGAGGATATTGTCGATTTGATAGAGGCAACACATCACCATATAGCTAACTATTCAAAGGGAGACATTGTCGCTCTCAGAGGTAGCCAAGTAAACTCATTTACTATTATACTCAAGGGGAAGGTGAGGGCAGAGATTGTAGATGATGGAGGCAGAGTCATAAAGATTGATGCTCTTGAGGAGGGGGATTATCTTGCACCCGCTTTCATCTTCGCTGATCAGAATAGATTTCCTGTCGACGTGACAGCCAATGTGGATTGTGAAATACTTTTTATCAGTAGAGAGAGCTTCGTTGAACTTCTACTTAGCAATGAGCTCCTACTTACCAATTTTCTTAGGATAATTTCCAACAGAAGCCAATTCCTTTCGCAGAAGATTATGTTCCTAACTTTTAGGACAATAAAGAGCAAGCTTGCTTTCTTTCTACGTGAAAGAACCGGTGATTTTAAGGAGATGACAATAACTCTCTCTGAAACACAACAAGAGCTTGCTGACTACTTTGGTGTCTCTCGTCCTGCTCTGGCAAGAGCTATTGGTGAACTATCTGAAGATGGCTGTATTGAGGCTTATAATAGGCGTATTACCATCTTAAAACCAGATCACCTCCGACGATATGCCGGAGGTGATGAGTAGTGAGATTTATTATTTTACAACCTTGAGTGTCTCTATTAGTCCACTCTCCGTCTCTACACTCAACAGGTATGACCCTCTTGAGATATTTGGTAGTTCAATGTTTGGCATTGTGCCCTCTACTGCTCTATCCACAATAAGTGAGCCTGTGAGGGAGTACAAACGAGCTCTTCTTAGAGGCTCATCACACTTCATCTGTAGGAGATTGCCCTGAATAGGATTGACAACTCTAAGCGTTGTCAGGCGAACAGGGCGATTACTCTGTGGTATAGAAGGCTCTCCACCCTCAAGCTGTCCCTTAACTATGTGTTGAACAAGGTTGTGAAGATATACCTCGAGGTTTGTATATCTACCACTAGGGTCAAGACTCTTGAGGTTTCCATCAGCGCTATTATTGGGATTAAGAGCGTAAGCCTCTTCCCAAATATCTGGTATCCCATCTCCATCTGAGTCTTCCAAAGCATCCGATATTTTATACAACTCTCTATATAGAGCCCATCCTTCAGCAGCTTCTTGCGTATCTATGAGTCCATTCGTACTACCATTACCACCATTTGTGTAGGTAACCTCTATATTCTCAACCTCTCTTGCGATTCGTCTATCCACAGTGTCTCTTGATAAGCTAGCCCCAGCAAACTCTATCGCTTTATAGTAGGCCATCTCTGCGCTGTGAGTCGTTACAGATGCTACTGCAAACTCACTATCATGCTTAAGTTCAGCCTTATCCTTTGATGATGGATTGGGCTGTATTCCGTTCCAGTTATTATTGGTTACACTTGAGTTTACAGACCCACTAGCACTCATAACTCTATTGCCATCTACATATAGATTAGCCCAAACATTCGCTGGGGTTGTGCTACTAGCCGAACTAGGAGTAGGTTGAAATATACGACCTGTGTTTTTTGAGGCTGGTCCTGGTTGGTAGTAGTTATTAACGAAGTTATAGTTTCCACCTTCACCTGCATATGCATTATTTGCACCCCAGTTGAAAAGTACATTATTTCTGAAGTCAACCAATTCGTCAGGATCAGGATATGAGTATCTAGTTCCGTTCATTCTAGGGTTACGACTATCGTGGTGAGCCAAGATATTATGGTGAAAAGAGGCACTCTCTCCTCCCCAGATACCACCATAGCCATGCGTGCCTTTGTCGTGTACAGATATTCTAAGACTCTCAGAAAGAATACACCACTGCATTGTGAAGTTTCTATTATCATAGAATGATGAGCACTCGTCGGTATTCCAGCTCATAGTGCAGTGATCCAATATTATGTTTTTGGCATTTCTACCCCATATAGCATCATCCTCAGTCTGCTTTTCATCCCCCATTCTAAAGCGAATGAATCTAATAATAAGGTTGTCACACCCTTCATTCACTCTTGTCGTATAATCTTTTATTGTTATTCCATCACCTGCAGCTGATTGTCCAGCTATTGTTAGGTCGCCATTTCGAATCACAAGAGTTGATTGCAGTTCAATAATTCCAGAGACTTTAAACAGTATTGTTCTAGGCCCACTCTGATTTACAGCCCAGCGAAGTGACCCAACAGGAGGATTTGAGGTTTTATCCTCTAGTGTTGTTACATACAATACCTTTCCTCCTCGACCTCCTGTCGCAATGGCTCCACCTCCCTCTGCCCCAGGGAATGATTGTTCAGAGAGGTTTGGGTTATATCCAATGTTCAGATCTGGTGCTCCAAATTGTGTAACAACTATCTCCTTGCTCTCTGTTCCACCATCTTTTTGTGTTACTCTTACTCGGGCTGTTCGAGGAGTAACACTCTCGTTTGTTGTTGCTTTAAGTACTATTGTGTTAGAACTTGAGCGCGTAGCATCGTACTCTATCCATGTTTGATCGGTCGTTACCGCACACGAGTAGGGGGATGAGAGAGGAATCTCTAAGTTGTTTATACCTGTAGGCACGTTGATTGAAGTGTGATTGATCTTCAAATCCTGTGAGTTTACTGAGGATGCAACTGCACCTGTAAGCATCAGAAGGGCAATAAATCTCTTTGATTGCATAATTTGATATAGTTGTTTAATTGTTTCCTATTTACTAACAATATGGGTTGCTTTAGTGTATATAAAGTGAAAGCAAAGTTAAACAAAAGATTTAAAGTCTGATTAAGATGTTTGGAATTACTATGTAGTGGTTATAATGTAAAATAGCAATCACTTATAACTCTATATTTTGCAGGCTATATCTATTGCAAATTACTAATGAAACTCTCCAAGTATGACCCTCTAAATAGGAGAGTCTGTCGTTTGTAATAAGTTGTACATCAGGTTATTGGTTTGCGACTAGTCGTATTGTAAAGAGTGTCTCTGAAAATACGTACGTATTTGGGTCGAAATACGTACGTACTTTAATAGAAATACGTACGTATTTTAGTCAGAATACGTACGTACTTTTGGAGTTACTCCCTTTGAATAGGGTAGTTGTAATTATCTATTAGTATATAAGTTCTCATTTTATGTTAAAGTACTACTTACTCTTCTTGCCTGTTAGTCTATCAAACATACCATTAAATATCCAGTAGTGGAGAGGTTTTGTGGCATACCAATAGGCTCTACCCCAAAGATTTTTAGGTCTCATTGTTGCCTCTATTTTAAGTATGTTTTGTCTACCTTTTTCAAATACCTTGAACTCTAGCCATCCCTCTCCTGGCATCTTCATTTCGGCATACAGTAGTAGTCGTCCATGCTCTTTATCAGCAATTAGAACTCTCCAAAAGTCTAGGCTCTGACCGGGGCGTATCTCCTCTCTATTTGTTCGGCCCCTTGATAGTCCCACACCTCTGGTGATAAGGTCCATATAACCTCTAACTCTCCATAGCCAGTTTGCGTACCACCATCCATTGCTACCACCAACTTGCCAAACATTATCAATAACCAATTGAGGCGAAGAGTTAAAGCTCTTTTCAACACGATATGAGTATGTCCCAAATGAAGGAACGTTGACTCTCTCTGCTATTTTCCAATCTATATTGCTGCTGCTAAATGCGTCGTGCCAACTAGAGAGGACATTGTCCTGTTCAATCTTTTCATAAGCTAGTTCGACAGCTTTGTCGAAGGAGATTCGCTCAAGAGGTATTATTTTATCTATTTCACTATCAGCACAAACAACTCTATTTTTCATGCTCTCTGTGAGATTAAGTGCCAAAGTATATGAGGTTGAGGTTACAAAGTATAGCCAATTGGCGCATAGTCTTGTTTTTATTAGTGGTAGGACGAAGATGTGTCTCTTTATGCCCCTCACTTTTGCTACTCTTTTTAGCATCTCTAAGTAGCTTAGTATTGACGGCCCACCTATGTCGAAGGATCGGTTGAACATCTCTTGAGAACCAAGTGATTTGATTAGGTAGTATATCACGTCGCGTATGGCGATTGGTTGACACTCATTCTGCATAAACTTGGGTACTGTCATAATGGGTAGCTTCTCAACCAGATCACGAATTATCTCAAATGAAGCACTACCAGAACCAATGATAATTGCAGCTCTTAATATCGTTGTGCTAAAGTTTTTCCCACCTTTCAGTATCTCTCCCACCTTTTGTCGGGAGGAAAGATGCTTTGAAAGGTTGTTGTCGTTGTCTATACCACTTAGGTATATTACTTGTTTTGCATCACTTCTATCAAGATAGTCAACAAAATTGGTGGCTGAGTTGGCTTCATCCTCTGTGAAATGCTCAGTGGAAGCGCTCATAGAGTGTATTAGATAGTATGCTACATCAATATCCCGGGGTAGTCCGCTTAGGCTTTCTCTGTCTAGAAAGTCAGCTTCAACTATCTCTACACCTTCTCTATTTCTATATCTTTCGGGGAAGCGTCTATTGTCTCTCACAACACAAACTACTCTGTGTTTTTCGTCAAGGAGTGCTGGCAGTAGGCGTCCGCCTATATAGCCCGTTACTCCTGTTAGTAGTATCTTCATAATATGGTCAATTATGTTTGATATTTTCAATATAACATACTCTGTCAGCTCTTTGTTTTGTTGGATTATCTACCTATTTGTTAATGGTTGATTGCCATGTTTTGTTTATAATCTTCAACAGCGTTATTGTTGAGTTAATGTGTTGATAAAGAGTCTGATTTATTATTTGTTGACTATGTTATCAACTGAGATAGCAACAAAAGAGAAGTGCGCTATTAACAGCCTATTGACACTGTTGATAACTGTGTAATTAGCTTGTTTTGGAGTCACTTTTCTTTGTGTTCATTAGTTATTATCTAATTACAAAAAGAGGCAAAAGCTTCATTTGTTATTAAAATAGAAACGATTATTTTTGTATGTTTGCACATTGCGCTATCTTAATAGATGGTATGGTAATATTAACGACCCAAAGAGATGCTGAAAAGGGGAGGTTTATTTCTGGTCTTATTTGTAGTCTTGGCTCTTGAGGTTAAGGCTCAATTTGACGCGCAGTTTAGTCAGTATTGGGTTGCAAAGAACTATTTTAATCCGGCTGTTGCGGGAACTGGTGAGGAGATGAATTTGGCAATGCAGTTTCGTCAGCAGTGGGTTGGGGTGGAGAATGCTCCTGTATCTTTTCTTTTTTGTGGTGACCTACCTGCTTTTTTTATTGGTAAACGCCATGGGCTTGGGCTTGTTCTTTCGAATGAGACAATAGGACTCTACTCTAATTTAGTGGTTGGGGGCCAATACTCTTACTCTTTTCCTCTTTTTCGTGGTAACTTAAGCATTGGAGCTCAACTCGGAGTGGTTAGTTCAAAGTTTGATGGTACAAAAGTTGATATTCCCTCAAGTGGTGCACACAACCCAACAGACCCTAATATACCTACGACAGAAGAGAGCGGTATGGGTTTTGATCTCGGAGTAGGTATATATTATAATCATAAGCGCTGTCATCTGGGCGTTTCTATGGCTCACATGACTCAGTCAACCATATTGCTTGGAGAGAGTGTTGAGATCTACGTGCCTTCTATCATCTATCTTAATGCTGGATATAATCATAAATTCGTAAACTCGCTTCTTGAGTTTAGGCCTTCACTTCTCTTTAAGAGTGATAAAATAGTTAGTCAACTAGATCTGCATGCTCTTTTTTGGTATAACGATAGGTTTTTCGCTGGATTGGGTTATAGGCTTGGCGATGCTGTGTCGATAATGGTTGGGGGTGAGTTCTCAAACTTCAGGTTTGGATACTCCTATGACCTTTCGCACTCTGCTATTGGTAGGGCTAGTGGAGGGAGTCATGAGTTGTTCGTTGGTTATAGATACAAGTTTGATTTAGATAAGAGCTTTTTGAATCAAGGACGCAAGCGGAGTGTTCGCTTTTTGTGAAATTGGGATGTTAAATGCCAAACTTGTTAGATGAGAGTGAACTTTTTAGTGTTTTTCTCTGCTTAATCACTCATTTTAGAATATATTTGCCTTCAGGCTGTTACATAAAGATATGTGTGGCTATTTGAATGGGGATAGGATATAATAATTACATCTGCTTTGTACGAGTAAATGAAGAAAACTGATCGATATATGAAGAATATTTTCAAGCTACTATTACTGATTTTATTGGCTCACTCTTGTGCTCCCTCTGGTGGGGGTATGGGAAAAAAGGCACGTACCTCTTGGAGAGACGTCAAACCTTTGGGGATGGTTCTTGTCAAGCGTGGCTCTTTTGTTATGGGTGGCTCTGCAGACTCTATTATAGGTGAGGCAAATGCTAGAAGAGAGATCTCCGTTGAATCTTTCTGGATGGATGAGGGTGAGGTTACAAATCATATGTATCAGCAGTTCGTTAATTGGGTTCGTGACTCTATATTTAGGGAGGAGCTTGGTGAGGAGTATCTAGAGAAGGATAGAGCTGGTAACTATCGCCGTCCTATTCCTTGGAGAAAAATTGATATGATGGAGCCAATCATAGAGAAGTATTACAAGCGTCATCCTATGAATGGTACTCTTATGTTAAGGGGAGAGCTGTTGAACTATGCTTACAGATGGTATGATAGGGATGGTGCGGCTAAGGCTCAGTATCAGATTGATCCTAGAAAACGTGTTAGGAATACTGATATCGTGGTGAATGACCTGCCTATATTTTATGAGAAGGATACGGTTGAGATGAATGATGAGGGTATTCTTGAGCAGAGAACAATAAGGGTTCAGATTACTGATGATACAAATTTTATTCACGATAGATTGGTAAACGTATATCCTGATACAACTGTTTGGGTAAATGATCTTGGTAACTCTATTGGTGCAGTATATACACAATCATACTTCTCGCACCCAGCTTATGTCAATCATCCTGTGGTTGGTGTAACGTGGGAACAAGCTATGGCTTATTGTGCTTGGAGAACTGATCGTACAGACATGAATAGTAGACAGTGGATAAACTACACACCTTATCGTCTGCCGACAGAGGCTGAGTGGGAGTTTGCCGCAAAGTCGCGCAAGAATAAAGATGCTAATTATGCATGGGGAAATAACGATTTAGAGGATTCAAAAGGTTGTTTGCCTGCAAACTTCCAACCTGGATTGGGTAACTTCTCTAAGGATGGTTATGTTATCGCTTCTTCGGTGGGTACATTCAAAGCTAATGAGTTGGGTATATTTGATCTTGCTGGTAACGTGGCTGAATGGACCTCAACTGCATATAGCGAGGAGGGGATTAGTGATGGATCTGCAATTAATCCCGATAATAACTTTGTAGCTCTAACCTCAGATCCATACTTCTTGAAGCGTAAGGTTGTAAGAGGTGGCTCTTTTAGAGATGCTCCACAGTTTATTCGCGTAGAGATTCGTAGTCATGAGTACCAAAATCAGCCAAGGGCCTATGTGGGCTTTCGTTGTGTGAGAACAAAATTGGGGGATAACTAATCAAGAATTTTAATATAATGGAAAATAGTAATAAGAAGAAAAGAAGGGGCTTGTCTAAACTCTTGTCTACTCCCAAGGGACAGATATTCATGAATATGGCATATAGCTTGGGTGCTGCAATAGTTATCCTTGGTGCTATGTTCAAGATTTTGCATCTAAACTTTGGTACTGAGATGTTGATGTTGGGTATGACTATGGAGGTTATAATCTTTACCTTAAGTGCTTTTGATAGAAGTGATGAGGATAAAGCTATGGCAATGGATTGGAGTCGTGTGTTCCCTATACTCAAGACGGGGCTTAAGGAGGACAATCCACTTAACAATATTGCAGAGAATGGTATTAAGGTTACTGGAGGCTCATTTAGTTCTGAGCTGAAGCTTGAGGGTATGCCTTCGCTATCAGCTGAACAGTCAGCGGCTTTTGCTGATAGCATAGCTAAGTTTAACGATGCTGCAGTGGGCTTTGCGAAGATGGCAGAACTAACTGATCGTATGCATAACTCGTCGTCATCTTATGTGGATAATATGTCTACACTGAATAGAAACATTGAGGGTCTGGGGCGTGCATATAGCGAGCAACTAGAGAGTATGGCTTCTCAGCTTCGTGCAATATCTATTGCGCAGGAGGAGGTCTCTCGTATGCAACGTATTTTTGAGGGGTCGGCTGATAGTAGTGATCGATTCCGCCGTGAGACAGAGCGTTTGGCAGATCAATTGGCACAGTTAAATGCAATCTACTCTAGAATGATTCATGCTATGGCTCCATCTTCGACTGGAGGCAACCGCCCTATCTACTAAAAACTATCCCACATAAGAATATAATTAATCTCATACTTTAATATGGCGGGAAAGAAGACCAGACAGAAGATGATTAACATGATGTATCTTGTGTTGACTGCAATGCTTGCACTGAATGTCTCGACGGATGTTCTCAATGGCTTTGAGTTGATGGAGGAGAGTCTTGGAAGAACTATAAAAGCCACTCGAGTTCAGAATAATAGTCTGTTCGAGGAGATGGCTTTCTATGCGGAGAAGAATCCGCAAAAAGCGGGGCTGGCATTTGATTCGGCTACTGCTTATAAGAGGGAGGCAGACTCTCTATTTGTTTATCTTCAAGAGCTTAAAGTGCGTATTGCAGAAGAGGCTGGAGGTACGCTTGAGGATCTAAAACGAAAAGATGATACAGAGGTTGCCTCGAGGGTGATGTTTCGTGTGATTGGTGGTGAGGGTGAGAGATTGAGAAAACGTATCAATGCTTTTCGTGAATACTCTATTGGACTTATTGCCGATACTACAAAGCGTCGTGTAATCGCAGAGAATCTCTCAACAAAGGCTAGCGGTGAGTTTGCGCTTTCTAGCTCAGGATGGGAGAATATGTTGTTCAATAATATGCCTACTGTATCAGCTATTGCTACTCTCTCAAAGTTGCAGAGTGATATTGTTTCGGCTGAAGGGGATGTTTTGAGTGCAATGGTTAAGGAGATTGATGGTGGGGACTTCCGTGTTAACTCTATTAGGGCTCACGTAATACCAAACTCAAATACGATTATTCGTGGGGGTAAATACTCAGCAAAGATTGTGCTTTCGGCTGAGGACTCAACGAAGAGACCCGATATCTTCCTTAATGAGCGTAGATTGCCTGCTTCTCAGAATGGAGTGTTTGAGACTTCACCTAATTCAACTGGTGAGTTTAACTTCAAAGGTTATGTTGAGATGGAGGGTGGAGATGGTGCTCGCAGACGTTTCCCATTCTCTCAATCATATAGTGTGGTGGAGCCCTCTGCTACTGTTTCTGCTACAATGATGAACCTTCTATATGCTGGGTTTGATAATCCGGTTAGCATATCTGTTCCAGGTGTAACCAATGGTAAGGTAACTGCATCGATGAGTAATGGTACTCTTTCGAGAGCTAAGGATGGATCATGGATAGCTAGACCATCAAAGGTTGGTGAGGATGCTGTGATAACAATTAGCGCGGAGATTGATGGTCGTATGCAGAGGGTTAGTAGCTCTACCTTCAGAGTGCGTTCGCTGCCATTGCCTGCTCCTTATATTCCAATCAATAGCGATAGATATTTAGGTGGAACAAAGATTGATAGGGGACAGCTTCTAGCTGCTACTGGCATTGGTGCTGGTATCTTCGATGGTATGCTGAATATCTCTTTCACTGTGTTGAGTTTTGATATTCGTATCTCCAATGGTGGTATGACTCAATATGAGTCATCTAATGGAGCTAACTTCTCTACTCGACAGGTAGATCTGATGAAGAGAATGGTGCGTGGAAGCTCTTTTAATATCTCTAATATTAAGGTTAAAGGCCCTGATGGTATTACTCGTCAGTTGCCATCGCCGATAGAGGTTCTGCTTTAACTCTTATAACTGAAGTAATAATAACTAATATGAAGATACTGAAAATAGGATTGTTGGCCTGCTCTCTATTTATTGGATTGGGAAGTGTGGTTGCTCAAGGGTATACTGCTCCAGTTGTAAATATGGATAGCTTAATATTCAATCAGTCGCCTAGAATGTTGGCAATGACTACTGAGAGACCACAGATGGATATTCGTTGGTCGAAGACTCTATATAGAATGATCTCTCTTACGGATAGTGCATCTGTTGCTCAGAATGGCTTTCTTGGAGAACCTCGTACTCCTATGCAATACCTCTCAGAGGCTGGTGGTGCAAAGCAGAAACGATATTACTATAACTTGATCTCTGTTATCTTGAGACTATTGGATGAGCAGAAGATTCCAGCATATGTTTTTGATACGCAGGCTGTGGATGAGTCATTCTCTCCTGAGGAGTCATTGACTCCTGATAGTGCATTGATGAAGCTTGGTCTTGTAAGAACCAAGAAAACGCCTAAGTTTGATAGAGCAGATTTTACTTTCGCTGGCTCTGGTATTACTGGGTATTTGGTTAAAGAGCAATGGTACTTCGATGCTCGTAGCTCACAGTTTGGATCTCGAGTGGTTGCTCTAGCCCCAGTTATGCTTGATGGTAATGGTATGGGTGAGTTTACTCCAGCTTTCTGGATTACTTATGAATCGATACAGCCTTACCTTTCGCAATTGGCTATGATGTCGGAGTCTGGTTCTGCTACTTTTGACTCTTTCTTTAGAAAGAGATCGTATAAAGGGATTGTTTATAAGGTTCAGAATTCAGGAAATCAGACTCTTTGGGCAAGTTGCGCTTATGAGCCAAACCCACAGGCTTGTAGAGAGGAGCAATCTAATAAGGTTGATGCTGAGTTGAAGAGTTTTATGGATAGCTTTTGGGCTCAGCCTGTTAAACCTGTAGAGGTTACAAGTAAGGCTGCAGAGAGTAAAAAGAGACCATCAGCTGCAGAGGCTCGTCGTCAACGCATAGAGGATAGTAAGACTAAAAAGTAGGCTCTTGTTATCTTATATAGTATAAAATATATAACATATACGGCTATATAGTAAACTTATAGCTGTTTGAATATGTTCTTTCAATATCATAATCAGAAATTTAACTATCAATTATAGTGGTTTCTGATTATGATATTGTGCTTTTTTATACTTTTGCCCTCCTAGTTTTAATAAATATAAAAACAGACAACACTATGAAGCAGTTTTTTAAGTTCGCTTTTGCATCCTGTTTGGGATTTGGTATCTCTGTAATTGTTCTTGGTTACTTATTAATCTTTGGTATTACAGGTCTTGTAGCTTCAATGGGGAGCTCAAAGAAGAGCCTTGAGAATAACAGTGTTCTTCACCTTAAGTTAAGTGGTTCGGTTGTTGATAGAGCTCAAGATAGCCCTATTAATACAATGTTTTCTGATTATAATACTTCTCAGACTGGCCTTGATCAAGTGCTTAAGGCTATTGATAATGCTAAGAAAAGTCCAAAGGTTGAAGGTATATTTCTTGAGCCTGGTATGATTCAAGCAGGATTGCCTACTATTGCTGAGATACGTCGTAAGCTAGAGGATTTCAAATCTTCTGGAAAGTTTGTATATGCTTACTCAGATTACTATGGTCAGTCTGGATACTATCTAGCAACTGTAGCAGATTCGATCTTTGTTAACCCTGTTGGAGCTGTTGATATCAAAGGTTTGTCTGCAAACTTGATGTTCTTTAAGGGTACTTTAGATAAGCTTGGCGTGGATATGCAGATCTTCAAAGTAGGAACTTTTAAGTCTGCGGTTGAACCGTTTATTGAGACTAAGATGAGTGATGCTAATCGTCAACAGGTGACTGATTATGTAAACTCAATGTGGGGCAGTGTAGCTGAAGAGATATCTGCAGCACGCAAAATAAGTGTGAAATCGTTGCAGGAAGTTGCGAATGAGGGTATCTTTGCAAAAGAGGCGGAGTTACTTGTCTCATACAACCTTGTTGATAAGCTATATTATCGTGAGGATGTAGAACAGATGTTACGCAATAATCTGGGTATAACAAAACGTGACGATCTTAAACTAGCTAAGATTGCAGATGTTGCTGCTGAGGTTATCGATAGTAAATCTAAGAAGTCAGCTGACGCAATAGCTCTTGTTTATGCTGTTGGTGAAATTGATGGTACATCAAAAGATAAAGTAGATACTAAGAAACTAGCTGCTGAGATCTATAAGATTAAGGCAGACTCTTCAGTTAAGGCTGTTGTTCTTAGAGTAAACTCTCCTGGTGGTAGTGCTTTTGGTTCTGAACAGGTATGGAAGGCACTTGATGATCTTAAAAAGGATAAGCCTTTTGTTGTATCAATGGGTGATCTTGCAGCTTCAGGTGGTTACTATATCGCTTGTGGTGCTGATTGGATCTTTGCTGAACCAACTACATTGACAGGATCTATAGGTATATTTGGTATGATACCAAATACTAAGGCTCTTACAGATAAGCTAGGTTTGAGTTTCGATCAAGTTGAAACTAATCGTTTCGCTTCAATGCCTTCAATTCATAAAGCAATGAACGAGGATGAGAAGAGATTGATTCAGTCAAATGTAGAGCGTGGATATGAACTATTCACTCGTCGCTGTGCCGAAGGCCGCAATATGCCTATGGATAACCTTCTAGCTATTGCAGAGGGTAGAGTTTGGACTGGTAAGAGTGCTCTTGAGCTTTCGCTTGTTGATGAGCTTGGTGGTATGGACGCTGCTATATCAAAGGCGGCTTCATTAGCTGCATTAACAGACTACAAGGTTGATGAATATCCTGCTAAGAAAGACTTTATGCAGACTTTATTAGAGGATTTTGGTGGATCTGCTGTTCAGACAATAGGCTCTATTGTCATCGGCGATAATTATAAATATTACTCATTGCTTAACTCGATCAAGAGTATGGAGCCTGTGCAGGCTCGTCTACCTTACATCTTGACGATTGAATAAAAAGAAGAATTGTAAACTCAATAGATGGAAAATACTCCCAAAATACGCCATTGGCTACTGCCTCTTTCATATATATATGGTTTTATTACAAAGGTCAGGAACGTAATGTTTGACTATGGTATATTGAAGTCTGAGGAGTATGATGTGGCTGTAATTTCAGTTGGTAATATAACTGTTGGTGGCACAGGTAAAACACCTCACACTGAGTATCTTATTAATATGATGCAAAAGAGTGGTTCAAAGGTGGCTGTTCTCAGTCGTGGTTATAAGCGTAAGAGTAGTGGATTCCATTGGGTTGAATCTTCTAGTTCGCCAATTAATGTTGGCGATGAGCCTTTTCAGATGAAAATGAAGTACCCTGAGGCTATTGTGGCCGTTGATGGGAATCGTCGAAGAGGTATCAAGCATATATTGGATAAACATCCAGATACAAATGTTATACTACTTGATGATGCGTTTCAGCATAGGTGGGTTAAAGCTGGTATATCCATTCTATTGATGGATTATAATCGCAAGGTATATGAGGATAAACTTCTTCCGGCAGGCTCACTTAGAGAATCGATCACAGAGATGGATAGGGCAAATATTATTATTGTCACAAAGTCTCCACGTGACCTCTCTCCTATGGATGTAAGGGTTATATCAAAGCATCTTGAGGCTCGTCCTCATCAACTGTTATACTTTACTGATTTCCGTTATCAGGCTATTAAACCTCTATTCCCAGAGCTAGCTGAAATAAATGGACTTCCTCTTGAAGATTTTGATAGAGAGCAAGATTCAGTTCTTCTTGTTACTGGTATCGCCTCTAACATCAAGTTGATAAACGATCTATCTTATTATGTGTCTAATATTGTCCCACTTGCATATCCCGACCATCACTCTTTCTCTTTGAAGGATCTTCAGGAGATAGATAAGGCTTATGAATCGCTATCAGGGGATAAAAGGCGCATAGTATTAGTAACCGAAAAGGATGCTGTCCGGCTTATGCATATGGATCAGTTATCTGATGAGGTTAAAAGAAATATTTATTATGTACCCATTGAGGTCAATTTTTTACACGAACAACAACTAACCTTTAACTCAAAACTAATTGATTATGTTAGAAAGAATAAGCCAAACAGCAGAGTTCTTGAAAGGGGCTACTAAGTACAGACCACTTGTCGGTATTATCCTAGGCTCAGGACTTGGTCAACTTGTAGATCATATCGAAGCACAAGAGGTAATTAATTATGAAGATATTCCTAACTTCCCTGTTTCTACAGTTGAAGGTCATAGTGGGAAATTGATCTTTGGTATTCTTGGTGGACGTGAAGTCGTTGCTATGCAGGGACGTTTTCACTTCTATGAAGGGTATGACATGAAGCAGTGTACTTTCCCTGTTCGCGTAATGAAGGCTATAGGTATTAATACTCTATTTGCATCAAACGCAGCTGGTGGTATGAATCCTGACTTTGTAGTTGGAGATGTTATGATTATTAATGATCATATCAATATGTTCCCAGAGCACCCGCTACGTGGAAAGAACTTCAAAGAGCTAGGTACTCGCTTTCCTGATATGCACGATGCTTACTCTAAGCCTCTTATTGCAAAAGCAAAAAGAATTGCTGAAGAGAAGGGTATTAAACTACAAGAGGGTGTTTATTTGGGTACTTCAGGTCCAACTTTTGAAACTCCAGCTGAATATCGTATGTTCTACAGACTAGGTGCTGATGCTGTAGGTATGTCTACTGTGCCAGAGGTTATTGTTGCCCGCCACGGAGGGATGGAGGTATTTGCTCTATCTGTAATTACCGATATGTGGTATGATGGAAAACCTGTTGAGGTTTCTCATGAGGAGGTTCTTGAGGCGGCAAATAGTGCTCAACCTAAGATGACTGCTATTATGACTGCTCTTATCGAGCAGATGTAATATATCAATAATGATAATAACCGCAAAGGGTGCCTTTATTTGGTGCCCTTTGTTGTAAAAACAATACTTAAATAATGCAACAGAAAAGAACTGACATAGCTACTCTTGGTGAGTTTGGTCTTATTGGTCATCTTACAGACAAGATTAAGATCTCAAATCACTCATCTGTTATGGGAATTGGTGATGATGCTGCAATACTTAGCTATCCAGACTCTAAGGTTTTAGTCTCGACAGATATTCTTCTCGAGGGAATACACTTTGACCTAATGTATGTGCCTTTAAAGCATCTAGGCTATAAGGCTGCGGTAGTAAACTTTTCCGATATTTATGCAATGAATGGGACACCAAGGCAGCTTACTATTGCTCTTGGTCTCTCAAAGCGTTTCTCAGTTGAGGATATAGAAGAGATATATTCTGGTATAGCTCTTGCTTGTGAGAAATATGGTGTAGACCTTGTTGGCGGTGATACCTCTTCATCACTAACAGGATTGACAATTTCTGTCACTTGTATTGGGGAGGCTGAGGAGTCAAGGATTGCTAAACGTAGTGGTGCTAAGCCTAATGAGCTACTTTGTGTTTCTGGTGATCTTGGTGCAGCTTACATGGGATTGCAGTTGTTAGAGAGAGAGAAGGCTGTATTTGCAGGGGAGAGTGAATTTAAGCCTGCCTTTGAAGGTAAAGAGTATTTACTTGAACGCCAATTGAAGCCAGAGGCAAGAAAAGACATAATTGAGGCTCTAGCTGCTCAGGATATTGTACCATCTTCTATGATAGATATATCAGATGGTTTGTCTTCTGAGGCTATGCATATTTGTAAGGCTAGCAAGGTGGGTTGTAGGATATATGAGGATCGTATTCCAATTGATTATCAAACAGCTGTCATGGCTGAAGAGTTTAATATGAACCTAGTTACTGCTGCTCTTAATGGTGGAGAGGATTATGAGCTACTATTTACAGTTCCTCTTGAACTTCATGATCAAGTACAGGCTATTGAAGGTGTTCGTATTATTGGACATACAACAGAGGAGTCCCTTGGATCTGCATTGATAACCAGAGATGGTAATGAAATAGTTCTTAAGGCACAAGGCTGGAATCATACAGCTTAGTATATACTTTTCAATAGATTTGGGGTGTGTTGATTATTTAATCAACACACCCCAAGTTGTATATAGATGAATCTAATTTAAAACCATCTATTCTCTATTACTCCTTCTCTTGTTGTACTTCACGAACATATTTTCTTCTCTTCCAAAGAATGTAAGCTGCCCCTAGTATCAATAGTGATAGATATCCATCCTCAATAGGAGTAATATCTATAGGGTCACCATCAGTACCAACGTCCCCATATGGAGAAATCATAGAATAGTCAGATTCGTATACCTCACTCCAGTTAGTTCTGTAATCCTCACCCGTCCTCTCAAGGAACTGAGCGTGGCCACTTAGCCCAAAAACAAATAGAGCTAAGAAGAATATTATTAATGTTTTTACTCTCATAGTTAATGTTTTATTTAGGTTACTTATTAAAGCACATGTTTATGTCTCATTAGTTTAATGCTACTTTATATATCTTTCTACTAGAACCTATAGTAACTTCGACAATGTAAATACCACTGCCTGCTACCTTAATATTTATGTTGTTAGCTTCGGGTTGAATACTATCAACAATTCTGCCTGATAGATCAGTTACTCTAATTCTATTAACTACTTCTTTAGATTTAACAATAATCTCTTTGTCATAAGAGTATACTTTAGTGTCATTCTCTTCTGGCGATAAGTCACTCATTGGTATTATAGGAGTAGCAATAAGAGTTAGCTTAACTGTTTGCCCTTTTGCACCATCAAAACTGTAGTTATTATCCTTTAGGTTATATATATTACCGTTTGAATCTTTGATGTTATAATCGAACTCCTTAGACCACTCATTTAAAGGAAGAGAGATAGCATGCTCGCCACTTCTACCACACTTTACCCAGAAATCAACCCCCTCTTCCATTACTCCCATATCAATAGATCGAATAACAACTGAGCTACTTCCTACTTTAGTGTAAATCTGTGGGATTGACGCATCAGTAGCGAACATCTTAGTTAAATCATTACCAATAGAATAGAACTGTTGTGTCTCCACTGCCTCTTTGAAAAGCATCTCGTCCTCGTAGATATTATCATTTACACTTAGTCTAATGTATTTAGGGGTATTGTCCTGTTGTTTAGTGTAAGATGAAAGATTAGCCAATGTTGTAGTTTGATCACTAACCAAGAAGGTGTCTAATTCAAATGTTATAGTTTTATCACTCTCTGTAGTTTGAACGAAGAATGATGCAAAGGTTGGGATCTCTTTGTTTTCCAACCCTGGTCCATATAGCTTATATGCTTTTCCGTCGTATACATATGCTTGACGTAGACCTCCAGCAACTGTTTTTTTAGGAAATGGACTTCCTATGTAATTCCATCCATTGACAATTGGATTTGTACCATCAACATTATAGAAGCTAGGTTTGCTCTTAACCAAACTATAGGTCAAGAAATCAAAATTGTTAATTGTCTCCTCAGCTGATATTTTGAAGTTGGTCCTAACTCTTGTGTTTGGTTCGCCATATATAGAAAATTGTAGGCCCTCCCCTGGAATAAACTCATCATATGGATTCTCTCCTTCACTGTTTAGTGTAACAGATTTATAGTATGATGTAGCTCCCTCACTTCTAGCAAGATTATCATAGAAATTCACAAAGAAATCACTCTTTACTTTTGCTTCTGTTTCTTGGTTGTCTACTCTTATCATATCTGGAATGAATGGGAAGTTGAAGTGGTATCTTCTATATCTGTATAGATCCATATCAATTGTTGCATTCTTGAAAGTGACACCACCCTCTCCTTGCTTAATAATTTCCCCTGATAGAG
This sequence comes from Bacteroidales bacterium, assembly GCA_051648105.1. Taxonomy (GTDB): domain Bacteria; phylum Bacteroidota; class Bacteroidia; order Bacteroidales; family UBA7332; genus UBA7332. The sequence goes on along the minus strand of JBOFEN010000075.1, from coordinate 9,500 downwards.
GGATTGCTCCACCTGATAATGGAATAGGTGAGCCATCAATCTCATCAGATCTCATCTTGATAGTAACACAGTTGTATCTCCAGATAGTTCTAGCTGGTGGAGATAGTGTTATCTTACTACCAGCCTCTACAATAGTATCTCCTTTATTGACTATGCAGAGATCTATTTTGCGTGTTGAGGCTTTAAATATTCCATTTTCATCCAGTGTCTCTATGCACACTTCATGAGGTTTGTTTGATTCTTCAATCATTGATATAGGTAATCTATACTCCTCCCCAGAAGTTATTTCCCCAATTCTAATTCTATCTAAAATTTCTTTATCAAATATCACTATTCGGTGTTTAAGGTCACTCTTCTTATTTTCCCATGTTAAATAGAGGTATTGCCCAACTATTTTATAATCGAAATTCTTGACCGAATTAAATACGCTAAGAGGTGTTATTTCACTAATACTTCGTACAACAGAAGTATCTTCTTCATCAGTTGTGATAACGCGAACTGAGTAGTTTCCATCTTCAATATTCTCAATATTGAACGAGTATTTGTTAAACTCAACATTGCTGCTATTAATCTCGGAGGACGATATTACTGATCCCTCTTCGTTTAATAGCTCTACTCTTTCTCGAGCAAATTTTCCATATGGAGCACTAATTGATTTATTCCAATTGACATCAATAGTGTTGCCACTGCTGCTTATCTGAGCAGTTCCTATTTTTGCTTCGTAATAGTACCCCGTTAGCTTTATGTTTGTTAGTCCTACCTTTTTATTTTTTTGAATTGTCCTGATTGTAAGATGGTTCGATATATTTCCAATAGATATATTGGACGTGCTATCAGGGGTGTCAATATCTTTGATTCTTATTGTATTATTATCCACAATCAATTCAAGGGGTATAGATTTGATTATAGAGCTCTTTAAAGATAGTTGAGCATTCCTAAGAGGTATATTTATTGTTGTTGTATCTGCTGTAAGTGATGATTCATTATTCCCTCTTTGTGTAATATGCACCATCTCTTCTGTGATCAAGATGCTATTCTTATGCTCTCTATCTGCAACTTTAATCCAGTTTTCTAGATTCTTATCATAGTCTGATGTGTAATTAAACATCTCTTTTGGTATAGGGGAGTTAGAATAACTTTCAAAAGAGATTAATGAGATGAAAGCAAGAGCAGAAGCTCTAAGGGTCCACTTATTAAGAAAGGGATTCCTGGCTGTAGGATTGAAAATTTTCATAATATAGTTTGGTATAAAGTTGCAAACGGTAAAAGCTAGAGGTATTATCTTCTAGCTTTATTGATATAAGTCTTAAAGTGATCTCCGGTATTACTTTTATCTTTGTGCATACGGAGCAAACGAATTAAAGGTTAGGTTAGTGGTTAGAAAGGGAGGTTGTCCTTTTCATTTAGGTTGTAGGTTTAATTAATTGTTTAATTGTTAACAAACGTTTTGTTCTGTTCTTTCATATAAAACAACACGTGGTTAGAAAAGTTTAATCAAAGATTACAAATATTATTTACCGTCAGCCAATTAGATCGTGTAGGTGAGGGTTTAGATTAAGGCATAAAAAAAGAGTTCTGAAGATTAATCTTCAGAACTCTTTAGTACCCAGAGCCGGGATCGAACCGGCATGGAAGTGAATCCACTGGTGTTTGAGACCAGCGCGTCTACCAATTCCGCCATCTGGGCAGTTGTATTGTATGTAATGTAATTGATCGTTTTGGTTAAAAAAACTCCGAAGATAAATAGCTCTTCGGAGTTTTTAGTACCCAGAGCCGGGATCGAACCGGCATGGAAGTGAATCCACTGGTGTTTGAGACCAGCGCGTCTACCAATTCCGCCATCTGGGCGAGTGATCTTTCGATTACGGTACAAAGGTAGCTCTTTTTTTGTTATCTGCAATAGTGGTGGCTCTTTTTTTTATTTTTAGAGGCAAATATGTCTGTTGGGCGAAAGAATATAGTTAAGTTTGCAACAAACAAACCCTATTGTACCTTATATAGAACATTTCATATGAATAATAACAACTATTGTGTGATTATGGGAGGCGGAGTCGGAACACGATTCTGGCCTTTTAGTCGAACGAACTATCCCAAACAGTTTTTGGATTTCTTCGGTACAGGACGGTCGTTATTGCAAATGACTTATGATCGTTTTGTGAAGATTATACCAAAGGAGCAGATATATATTGTTACAAACGAGATCTATGCGGATGTTATCAAAGAGCAGTTGCCTGAGCTTTCATCATCGCAAGTTCTTTTTGAACCAGCACGACGCAATACAGCTCCATGCATTGCATGGGCTTCATACCATATTAGATCGATAAATCCTGATGCAAACATCGTTGTTGCACCATCGGACCACCTTATTCTCAAAGAAGATGTATTCTTAGATACAATTAGCAAGGGGTTAGACTTTGTTGCTACTAATGACTCACTTCTAACACTTGGAGTACTTCCAAACCGTCCAGAAACAGGTTATGGGTACATACAGACAGGCAAAGAGTTTAAGGATGATTTTTATTGTGTTAAGACTTTCACTGAGAAGCCCAATCTAGAGCTTGCGAAGGTTTTTCTAGAGAGTGGAGAGTTCTTCTGGAACTCGGGTATATTCCTTTGGAATGTATCAACAATAATCTCTTCTTTCGAGAAGTTGACACCAGAGATTGCATCATGCTTTGAGAATGCAGCTTCTGTTTATGGCAATGAGGAGGCAGAGAGAGAGTATATTCGCGAGAACTTCCCAATGTGTCCAAATGTTTCCATTGACTACGGAGTAATGGAGAAGGCAGACAATACCTATGTGATTAGCGCAGACTTTGGATGGTCAGATTTAGGTACTTGGGGGTCACTTTATGAGTTATCTAACAAAGATGAGCAAGAGAATGTGGCGCTTAAGTGCAAATCACACTTCTATGAGAGTTCTAGAAATATTGTAACTCTCGCTGATGGTAAGCTTGCTGTTATCCAAGGATTGAACGATTATATAGTGACAGAATCAGGCAATGTCCTTCTTATTTGTCAGAAAGAGGAGGAGCAACGCATTAGACAGTTTGTTGCAGACACACAGATGAACTGCGGCGAAGAGTATGTATAATAAATAGGATCGAGATAATATAGATGGAAGAGAAGACTAAACAACAACCTACTTATAGCGAAGATAATATCATAACACTTGCTTGGCAGGAGCACATACGCCGTCGTCCCGGTATGTATATTGGGAAGTTGGGCGACGGTGTCCACGCCGACGATGGTATATATGTTCTGCTAAAGGAGGTTCTCGATAACTCGATTGACGAATATATGATGGGTCATGGTAAGCAGATCGAAGTTGTAATCAAAGATGGTCATGTCTCTATTCGAGATTATGGTAGAGGTGTACCTCTTGGTAAGGTTAGGGATGTCTCTTCCAAGATGAATACTGGTGCTAAGTACGACTCTAAGGCTTTCAAGAAGTCTGTGGGGCTGAACGGTGTAGGTATTAAAGCTGTGAATGCACTATCCTCAAGGTTTTATATACAATCACACCGTGATGGTCAAGCCGTAGGCATTGAGTACTCATGTGGAGAGGTATTAAATCAGAGCGACCTCTTTCCTGTAAAGGAGAAGAACGGTACCCTAGTGGAGTTTACACCAGATCCAGCAATATTTAAGGAGTATCATTTCCGTGATGAGTTCGTTATTGCCCTACTAAAGAACTACACCTTCCTGAATGCAGGACTAGTGATTAGTTACAATGGTCAGAAGTTTGTATCTAAAAACGGACTTGTTGACCTTCTAAATGAGAATATGACTTCCGATGGTTTGTATCCAATTATTCATATCAAAGAGGAGGATATAGAGGTAGTTATTACCCACGGCAATCAGTATGGCGAGGAGTACTACTCGTTTGTCAATGGTCAACATACAACACAAGGAGGAACACACCTTTCAGCATTTAAGGAGTCAGTCTCTCGAGTAATCAAGGAGTTCTACGGAAAGAGCTTTGATTATGGTGATATTCGCAACGGCATAATTGCTGCTGTGAGTGTAAAGATCGAAGAGCCTGTCTTTGAATCACAGACAAAGACAAAGCTAGGATCAAAGGAGATGAGTCCAGAAGGTATTTCTGTAAACAAATATATCGGTGACTTTATGAAGAAGGAGCTTGATAACTATTTGCACAGAAACACATCTACTGCTGAAAGCCTTTTGAAAAAGATTCTCGAGTCAGAGAAGGAGCGCAAGGCGATTGCTGGTGTGACAAAGTTAGCTCGTGAGAGAGCTAAGAAAGCGAACCTCCACAACAAAAAGTTGAGAGACTGTAGGGTTCACCTTTGCGATAATAAAGGAGATAGAAGAGAGGATACATGCATCTTTATCACTGAGGGTGATTCAGCTTCTGGTTCTATCACTAAGAGCCGTGAGGTCGAAACACAAGCCGTATTCTCACTAAAAGGTAAGCCTCTAAACACCTATGGACTGACCAAGAAGGTGGTATATGAGAACGAGGAGTTCAACCTTCTTCAAGCAGCCCTTAATATAGAGGACGGTCTTGATGGGCTACGCTACAACAAGGTTATCATAGCTACCGATGCCGACGTTGACGGTATGCACATTAGGCTTCTTCTTATTACCTTCTTCTTACAGTTCTTCCCAGATCTTATCAAGAAGGGTCACGTCTATATCTTGCAGACACCGCTCTTTAGAGTTAGAAACAAGAGAGAGACAATCTACTGCTACTCTGATGAGGAGAGAGTAACAGCTATCAATAAACTATCACCCTCCCCAGAGATTACCCGATTCAAAGGGTTAGGTGAGATATCTCCAGACGAGTTCAAACACTTCATTGGTGAGGATATGCGTCTTGATATGGTCACTCTAAAGAAAGAGGATCTCGTAAAAGAGCTTTTAGCTTTCTACATGGGTAAGAACACTATGGAGCGACAAAACTTCATCATTGACAACCTAGTTGTAGAGGAGGACGTATAATCCTCCTGATTAAACACAAACATATATTAAGATGAAAAGAGTAGCCCTATTTCCAGGTACATTCGACCCTTTCACAAAGGGGCACCACTCAATCGTGATGCGAGCCCTTCAGGCTTGTGCAGATGAAGTGATAGTAGCTGTTGGGATAAATGAGTCTAAGAGACCACTATTTACAATTGAAGAGAGAGTTACAGCCTTGAATCAGATATTTAAGGATGAACCCAGAGTTAGCGTTGCTACTTACAGCTGCGTGACTGCCGACTTTGCTACTGAGGTTGGAGCTACAACAATTGTAAGAGGCATTCGTTCAGCAATGGATTTTGAGTTTGAGAAGGCGATAGCCGATGTAAACAAAAAGCTAACAGGTGTTGAAACGCTTATTCTAATCACAGAACTAGAGTTTGCTCATATCAGTTCAACTATAGTTAGAGACCTGATAAAGTTTGGGAAAGATATCTCAGACTTTGTGCCAGACCCTAATGTGCTGCAAGACTGTATGCATCTCAAACCGCTAAAATAAGTTATTTTAAACTGTTTCATAAAAAATAACCCTACCTTCGCCCGCGATTTTAGGGGTGCACCCTACAATTGAGTAAGCTTAGCTACTCTATTGTAGGGTGCTGAGATTATACCCTTTGAACCTGAGCAGGTTATGCTGCAAAGGGAAAAAGAGAATTTATATATCTTTGCTACTATGGGTCTTAGCCTTTAGCCCCCTGATCTCTCTGTTTTTCTCACTTTATATACAAACAAGAGACAATGAATAAAAGGTTTCTATCTTCAGTGATAGCTATTCTGCTATCTGCCGTTGCACTCATCCACGCAGAGAGTGTAAAGCGCGACACTACAAATTTTTCAAACAACGTTCAGCTAGACGAGATAGTCGTGGCTGCTACTCGCGTACTCAAAGGTACCCCCGTTGCATATACAGACTTCTCAAAAGAGGAGCTTGAGCGAAGAAACTATGGGCAAGATGTACCATACCTAATATCTATGACTCCGTCAGTTGTTGTTACCTCTGATGCAGGTACAGGCATAGGCTATACTGGATTCAGAGTAAGGGGTACAGACGCTAATAGAATAAATGTGACTGTAAATGGTGTACCAGTCAATGACTCAGAGTCGCAGACCGTTTTTTGGGTTAATATGCCAGACTTTGCTTCATCAGTCGAGAATGTTCAGATACAGCGAGGGGTAGGTACCTCAACAAATGGTGCTGCTGCCTTTGGTGCAACCATTGCTATGCAGACCGACGGGCTCAAACCGAAGCCCTATGCAGAGCTCAGTACTACGGGAGGATCCTTCGGTACGATGAAGACAACAGCCAAAGGAGGTACAGGTCTTATCAATAACCGTTTTGCTTTTGATGCCCGCTACTCAAAGGTCTTAAGTGATGGATTCATCGATAGAGCATCTGTTGATATGAGTTCATTCTATGCATCTGCTGCATATTACGGTGCTCAAACATTAGTAAAGTTCCAAGCATTTGGAAGTGATGAGCAGAGTTACCAAGCGTGGAATGGGACACCATTATCAATACTTGAAAATGACCGAACTTACAACTCATGTGGAGAGTACGTAGATGATCAAGGAGTGGTTAGATATTACGACAATCAGACCGATAACTACAGCCAACAACACTATCATCTAACCACCATTCAGCAGCTCTCAAATGCTTGGAATATGAACTTAACCCTCCACTATACCCGTGGCAAGGGCTATTATGAAGATTATAAAGCCAACGCAAAGCTCATCGACTACAAGCTACCTCAAGAGAATGGAGTTAAGAGAGGAGATCTTGTACGCCGCAAATGGCTTGACAACCACTTCTACGGAGCTGTGTATAGCGCAAACTATACCCGAGAACGCATTCAGATGACCCTTGGTGCATCGATAAACAATTACGATGGTGACCATTTTGGCAAGGTTATTTGGGCTAAAAGCATAGAGAATCTTCCTGTTGGGCATGAGTATTATAGAAGTAGAGGAACCAAGCTAGATTATAATGCCTTTGCCAAAACAAATATTCTTCTTACAAAAGGGCTGAATGCATACGTTGACCTCCAGTATAGAGGAATAGATTATAGCATAGATGGTGAAGATGATAAAGCTGGACTTTTGGATGTGAAGCGTCAGTTCAACTTCTTCAATCCAAAGGTAGGACTAAACTATGAATTTGCTAAACAACACAACGCCTTCCTATCCTTCTCTGTTGCAAATCGTGAGCCAAACAGAAACAACTTTACGGAGGCTGCAGCTGGTGAGAGGCCACTTCACGAGACTCTCTACGATTATGAGGCAGGATATAAATACTCCTCTTCGAGATTCTCTGCCGGAGTAAACCTTTACTATATGGACTACACCAATCAGCTAATCCTAACAGGTAAGATTAGTGAGATAGGTGAGGCTTTGACCTCAAATATTAAGGATAGCTACCGTATGGGTATTGAGCTGATGGCTGGTGTGAAGATCACATCGTGGTTGAATTGGAATGGTAACCTTACACTTAGCCGCAATAAAATAGAGAACTTCACCGAGTATGTTGATGATTGGGATACAGGAGAGCAGATAGAGAACTACATAGGTAAGAGCGATATCGCCTTTTCGCCCTCTGTTATAGCCAACAGCTCATTCGATTTCAATTACAAAGGCTTCTCTGCAGGCTTCTACTCACAATATGTAGGTAAGCAATATGTAGATAATACATCAAGTGATGATAGATCTATTGATGCATACTTTGTGAACAATCTTCGACTTGGATACATCTTCAAGCCTCGCTTTATGAAGGAGATAGGCATAGATCTGATGGTGAATAACATATTCAACCATCAATATGAGACCAATGCTTGGGTCTATTCGTACTATGAAGCAGGAGAGAGAAAAAGTGACAATGGATACTTTGCTCAAGCTGGAACAAATGTGATGGGAAGACTATCACTTAAATTCTAATAAGTAGATACACTATGTACGATAATACTCTCGAGATATTCGGTACAATATCTGGTCTGCTATACCTATATCTTGAGATTAAGCAGAGACCAGCGATGTGGATAGTCGGCATTATTAATGCCATCATATACCTACTCGTATTCTTCAATGCCAAGATATACGCAGATGCATCCCTACAGGTATACTATGTTTCGGTTAGTGTATACGGGTTGATGCTTTGGCGCCGATCCATTTCAGGAACACAAACTGAGAGTAGTAAGCAAGTTCAGACGATTGAATATCGTATGATGTCATCCTCTATGTGGTGCTACATTATCGTTGCTTCTACCATTCTCACGCTGGCTATGTATGCCATATTATCTAGGTATACAGACTCCCCAGTGCCAATGGGAGATGCAATAACAACCTCTCTATCCATAGTAGCCACCTGGATGTTAGCTAAACGCTTTATAGAACATTGGGGCTTTTGGGTTGTTATTAACACTATATCGATCTATATCTACTGGATTCGTGAACTAAACTACACAGTTTTACTATATCTATTCTATGGAATATTCGCTATCGTAGGGCTATATACATGGAAGAAACAAGGAAATAAAGTATGATTACATCAACTAAATGTGTTATTGTTGCTAATGGTGAGTTCCCTAAAAGGGAGCTCACCATGCGACTACTCCATTCCGCCGAAGTTATTATTGCTTGTGATGGAGCCACCCGCAAGCTATTAGCTAACAACATCGATCCATCCTATATCATAGGAGATCTCGACTCACTCTCCAAAGAGATACGCCATATATATGCAGATCGCATAATTGAGGTTAGCGATCAAGAGTGTAATGATTTGACCAAGGCTGTTAACTTTGCCCACTCACTAGGTTATAAAGAAGCTGCTATACTCGCTGCAACAGGTCTTAGAGAGGATCATACCTTAGGAAATATATCACTATTGGCAAACTATGCTCAAAAGTTTGACCGAATTGAGATAATATCAGACTATGGATGCTTCAAGGCGATAAGCAAAAGTTCCTCTTTTGCATCACATCCTGGACAGCAAGTTTCAATATTTGTTATGCATCCACTACTATCAATTAGCTCAATAGGTCTACTTTTTCCTATAGAAGATAGAGTCTTTACTCAGTGGTGGGAAGGTACTCTAAATGAGGCAATAGGGAGCTCATTTGCACTTAATCTAGATGGGGTAGGAAGTGTGATTGTATATAGAACTCATATGGAATAGTGAAAAAAAGTGTTCTAAAATTTTGTCACTTCCGAAAAAAGCAGTAATATTGCAGTACGAATTAAGGCAAACACCTTATCGGGTCCTATAGCTCAGTTGGTTAGAGCACCTGACTCATAATCAGGGAGTCCTTGGTTCAAGCCCAAGTGGGACCACAAAGAAGCATCTACAATCTATGTAGGTGCTTCTTTCGTATATGCACATATGTGGTAGGTAAATGATTTCAATAATGATAAGTACAAAAAGCAGTAGACGGATGGAACCGTTCTACTGCTTTTTTTATGCTTATAAACTCTCCAATTAGCTATACTTTTTTTGAGATGAATTTCTCTTTGTAATAAGCTTA
>JBOFEN010000074.1:0-9875 GCA_051648105.1 Bacteroidales bacterium | reverse complement strand
ATCAACGTCCAAACCACGCGCAGCAACATCAGTAGCTACAAGCATCTGAAGAGTGCGAAGGCGGAACTTCTGCATAACGTAGTCACGTTGTTGCTGAGAAAGTTCACCATGCAATGAGTCCGCGCTGTAACCATCCTTGATCAACATATCAGCAATCTCTTGAGTCTCACGACGTGTGCGACAGAAGATAATACCATAGATGTTAGGGTTGTTGTCAGCAATACGCTTAAGTGCCAAATATTTGTCACGAGCGTGAACTACGTAGCTTTCGTGAGTAACGTTAAGAGAACCTTCGTTCTTACGTCCCACTGTAATTTCTTTAGGGTTTGACATATAGTTTTTCGCTATACGTGCAACCTCAGCTGGCATAGTAGCAGAGAATAGAAGCGTGTTTTTGTCTTCTGGAATCTGTGCCAAAATATCGTTAAGACTATCTTTGAAGCCCATGTTGAGCATCTCGTCAGCCTCGTCCATCACGACGAAACGAACACCATCTAGCTTAATGGCTCTACGGTTAATCAAATCACAAAGGCGTCCTGGTGTTGCTGCAACGATTTGCACACCACTCTTCAAACTTCTGATTTGCTGCTCGATACTCGAACCTCCGTATACAGCCAATACCTTCAGGCCATCTGTATATTTTGAGTAAGACTCTAAATCATTTGTAATTTGAAGACAAAGCTCGCGTGTAGGGGCCAAAATCAAGGCCTGTGGAGCTTTAATGGAAACATCTACTTTCTGAATAATCGGCAATCCAAACGCCGCGGTCTTTCCAGTTCCCGTTTGAGCTAATGCTACGATATCACAGTCCTCTGCCAATAGTGTGGAAATAACTTCCTTCTGTACAGGCATCGGCGACTCATAACCTAACTCTTCGATTGCTTTTAAGATCGCATCGCTAATACCTAATTCTTTAAATGTACTCATTCTTTATTTTTAAAATCCGATGCAAAGGTAATGCTTTACACCGGATTTCAATCATGTTATTGAGTATAGAATAGCAAAATGCCCCAATTTTGCGTTTTTTTGTGGTAAATTGTAGTAACTATGAAAGATTACATTACAATTACTATGCCAAATTGGAAGCTCTATAGTAAAGTGTAGAACAATTTTCTGCTCTGAACATCTCTGATGCTACCTCTCGTATCTTCTCAGGAGTCAAAGCTAGGTATCTCTCTACCTCTTGATCCAATGCCTCTGCTTTGTCAAACATCTCATAGTAGGCTATATTGAATGCTCTGTTTGTATAGTTGATATTTGAGAATAGGTCGCCCGACTCAAATTTGTTTACAACCTTTTGCAATTCATACTCCCCTACTAGCTCTTTTGTCAGCCTTTCTAATTCAACACATAGCATTGCATCAGCTTCCTCAAGAGTAACACCTGGTTTTGGCTTGCCCGTGACGAAGAATAGACCTTCGTCGAGATCTCCAGTGATATATGCATTTGCCTCAATGAACTTTTGACTTTTCATCACCAACTGGTCGAATAGTCTAGCTGAGCGGCCATTTGCAAGAATATCGGAAATGACATCGTAAGCTTGATAATCATCATGTGCTCTATTGCACATATGGTAAGCTTTTACAAGAGTAGAGTGTGGCACATCTCTAAAAACCTCTTGAAAGCGAGCCTCAGTCTGCTTTGGCTCTTTTGGTAGGTTGCGTTCAACAATATGGCGCGATTCGATAGATCCAAACCATTTCTCAGTCATAGCAATGGCTTCTTCAAAGGATATATTACCTGTTACGCCTATGATGGCGTTGTTTGGTCCATAGTGTTTATAGAAGAACTCCTTTACTTCATCAAGCGTAGCTAATTCTATATGCTCTGGACTCACTCCAATAGTAGCCCATCTATAAGTATGCTCCTTGTATGCAAGTGGACGCATAATGAGTGATACATCACCGTATGGTTGATTTAGGACTCTCTGCTTAAACTCCTCAATAACAACACTCTTCTGCACGTCAAGACTCTGTTGCGAAAATGCTAATCCAAGCATACGGTCTGACTCCAGCCAGAAGGCTGTCTCAACGTTTTGACGCGGAACTACGCAATAGTAGTTAGTACAATCGCTGCTTGTCCATGCATTATTCTCACCTCCTGCATCTTGCAGTGGTGTATCATAATCGGGTATGTTTACACTCCCACCGAACATAAGGTGTTCGAATAGGTGAGCAAACCCCGTACGCTCAGGATCCTCATCCTTAGAACCCACATTATAAAGAAGATTCAAAGCAACCATCTGCGTTGTTTGATCCTCTTCATGTAGTAAGCGCAGGCCATTTGCCAGTGTATATTTGTTTATTTTGCTCACTTCTTAACTAGTTTCATTTTGTAAGTAATATCCTTCTCTGGACGATCGCCACGTTGAGTTTTACACTTCTGGATCTTCTCAACAACTTCAAGCCCTTCGATAACTTCACCAAATACAGTGTATTCGTTATCAAGGTGTGGTGTTCCTCCTTTTACTTTATAAGCTTCACGCTGTTGAGGAGTGAACTTAAATTTAGCTGTATCTGTCATCATTGCCTTTGTCATAGCGATCAACTCCTCCTGAAGATTGTATAATCCCTCTTGATCTTTATTACGACGAAGATCCATGATTTCACTTCTTCTCTCAGCAGCAAGCTTATCGAAGATCTTACGCTCTTGCATTTGAGTCATTTGATCCTCCATAGCATTTAGTTTGCCCTCTGAGTATGTATCGCCCCAAACAATGTAGAACTGTGAACCGCTAGATTTGCGCTCTGGGTTTGTCTCATCCCCTTGACGAGCTGCCGCAAGAGCACCGCGCTTGTGGAATAGTTGTGGATATACAATCTCCGCATCAACATTATACCCAGGACCACCTGTGCCTAGCTGCTTGCCTGCAGGAGCTCCCTTCGAGTCTGGATCACCTCCCTGTACCATGAAGTTTTTAATCACACGGTGAAACGCTTGACCATCATAGAATCCCTCTCTAACAAGTTTCAAGAAGTTCTCTTTATGTAGTGGTGTCTCATCATATAGCATCACTTTTATATCTCCTAGTTCTGTTTCAATAAGAACTAATGCATCTTTATCCTTGATTGTACCGCACGAAGCTGCTTCTAAAGCCATAAATAGAATTATTAAAGGTTTAAATATATGTTTCATTAACTTTATATCTTTGATTATTACTTCGCAAAAATAACGCTTTTATCTATCTTTGCAGCAAAATATTGACTGAAGATGATTAGTTTTGTTACCCTATTAGATTATTTGGGAACATTTGCCTTTGCCATTAGTGGCATTAGACTTGCCTCTCTTAAACGTTTTGATTGGTTTGGTGCATATGTTGTCGGACTTGTAACTGCCATTGGTGGCGGAACCACGCGTGACCTATTACTTGGTGCAACGCCATTTTGGATGACCCAACCATCATATTTAGTATGGACAGGTATTGCCTTGATCTCTGTTATTATGGGAGGGCGCCACATACTAAGATTTAATAATGCCTTCTTTTTGTTTGATACAATAGGCATAGGGCTTTTCGTTGTTGTAGGATTTGAAAAGTCTCTCAGCTTTGGATATCCTTATTGGGTTGCAGCTCTGATGGGTACAATAACAGGAGCTGCTGGAGGAGTAATAAGAGATATATTAATAAATGAGGTACCTCTGATATTCAGAAAAGAGATCTATGCCTTGGCTTGCCTGGTGGGTGGAGTTATTTATGGACTATTTGACTTCTTCGGCTTTAACACGGAGATAACCCAAATAGCTGCTGCTATGGCTGTTATTATAACTAGATTGCTAGCCGTAAAGTATCACATCTCAATGCCAGTGCTTCCTGGGGAGCACCATGAGGATGAGAATAAAGAGTAAATATATTACGTAAAATGGGAGCTATTCATTTGAATAGCTCCCATTTTTTTTTGTTTATTTCTCTTCGAGTTCTACATTATCAATATGTAGTTCAAACTTCTTGCCAATAGAATCCACTACAAGCACTACTCTACTCTTTGTAATGCTCATAACCACTCCTTTATAGCCGCTCATCGTACCTGAAATAACCCTTACCGTGTCATCTACATCTATCAATTCTGCTTTAGATTCGATGTTTTCGGAATGTATCTGCTCTCCCTCAGCTTTGCTTAAGAATTGGCGGATCAATTCTATATCTTTATTTTTAATGAAAGCAGGTTCCTTATCATGCACAACCACACTAATAAGTCCAAATATAGTTTTGATCAGGTCATATATCTCTACCTTTTTACATCTAACAAAGATATATCCTCTATACAGAGGCTCTTCGACGATCTTTACCCTATCTGACCATTTACGCTTTACTTTATGAATAGGTAAGAAAGATTCAAATGCTCTAAGCTTTAATCGCTCTTCGACTTTCTTTTCAGCTCTTGGTGCGGTGTAGAAAAGAAACCATTCATCTTCCCCTTTTTCAACTAATGGGTTCACATTTTCCATATTAAAGAGTCAATAGCTATTTTGTATGAGAAGTAGCCATTGGCTACTCCTCAAGGTTTGATTTAGGATATTTAGCTTCCCACCACGATGATTGATCCTTTAGGTTCTTATCGAACCACGCAAGTATGGTTTTGGTCCACTCAATACGTCTTGCATAGTCTCTAATACCGTGATCCTCACCAGCCACGCGAACGAACTCAACAGGCTTGCCTAGAAGTTTCAGAGCGTTATACATCTGAATACTCTCTCCAATTGGCACATTCGTGTCTACCTCTCCATGCAATAGAAGAAGTGGGCTATTGATTTTATCTGCCATAAACAGCGGACTTTGACCAACATACAGTTCTGGATTATTCCATGGATAGCTCTTTGCACTTGCAGCTGAGCTATATAGATATCCCCAGAATCCTTCACCCCAATAGCTTGTAATATCACTAATACCAGCATGTGAAATCCCAGTAGCAAAGATATCACTCTGTGTGTGAAGATACATAGTCATAAATCCTCCGTATGAAGCACCTATATTACCTATCTTTTTGCTATCAACAAATGAGTGTTCATCACAAAAGCGTTTAGTTCCCTCTATGATCTCATCAGCAGTTCTCTTACCCCATGCATTTACGTGACGTGCAGCAAATTCTGAACCAAAGCCAGTAGTACCACTTGGATTTAACGTATAAACTATATATCCTTGGGCTGCATACAGGTGCATCGGGTAAGGATGTTCCAAAGTACGAGAGGTAGGCGATGTACCACCGTAGTAGTAAACAATCATAGGATACTTCTTAGTAGCATCGAAGTTTGGAGGCAGATAATATCGACCTTCAATCACACTGCCATCTTTTGAGGTGAAGTTCCAATCCTTAACTTCCCCAAGAGCTACATCACCTAATCTATTGGTCGTACCATCATAGAATCTGTTTGAGCTTCCCTTTTTAGTATCATAGATATATCCATTGGTAAAGTTAGACGCACTTTGCCCAACATAAGCCATATGGAGTCCATTATTTGAGATTGAGAACCCACGAATAACATCCTCTTGCAGAGATAGTTTTTTTGTTGAGGCAGTTTCTGGATTGATGGTGTATAACGCAACCTGATCCTTATCTTCTGCCAGTGCATATATCATATTGTTAGCTTTACTCCACTCTACTCGTTGTATGTTAGGAGCAAAATCTTTTGTGAGAGCCTTAGCCTTTCTTGTTAACAAATCATAGCTAAATAACTGCATATCATATGTATTCACAATCATCGACTCTGGAAGTGGATTGCCTATACCATCGAAGGCCTCTGCCGAAGCGACAACTAATAGCTTAGATCCATCAGGTGAGTATTTTGCTGATCCTGCATATCTTTGGTCTATCCAAATAGTATCTACAGTGCCTGTAACTAAATCTAGTTCAAATAGAGAAGAGATAGAGAATGGGCGCTCGCTTAACTCTTGGCGACTTGTTGAGAATAGCAACTTTGATCCATCGTGATTGATATCATTCACCGAGGTTGATGTGTGTCCAAAAGTCAACTGCTCGTATCCTCCTGTTGCGATATCATATCGACCAATAAAGTATCTAGTTCTCCATTGAGGTTGTCTATCATCTGGAGATAGCAGCCTTTTTAGATCACCTTTATCTTGAGATTTCTCTTTGCGAATCGTAAAAATGAGTGATTTCTCATCTGGAGTTAAAGTAAACGATCCCTCGGGTAGAGAAGTAGCCAAAAGGCTCTCTTTGGAGCTTACTGGATCCAAAACTCTTAGTTCTCTACTCTCTATCCCATCTGTAGCATAGTAGAGCATATCACTATTTGGCATCCATCTCATAGATACCCTTGAGCCGCTCTCATTTATAAGCTCTTTACCTGTAGCTCTCTCCGTAACCTTTAACCAATTACTACTCTTACCATCATTTTTTGTCATTGAGTATCTTGAAATAAGATACTTGCCAGATGGTGATATAGAAACATTGCTGATACGCTCACCACACATCAATTCGTTCAGATATAGCCTTGTAGAAGATTTACCTCCATTGATTGTATACTGAGCCTCTTTATCCTTTGCCTTGAATTCAAATTTAACTGAAGGTTTATTCTCCTTCTCATTTGCTAGATATCTCAACACAAAGCTGTGAGTTCGAGGCTCAAGCTTTAACTTTACTGCTACCTTACTTTTAGAGGAAATAGAGTCTTGAAACTCCAGTTTATTACCAACTGATGCCCCATTTTGGAATAATTTAAACTCACCAAGAGTCTCTACGTCTAAAGATGCCTCTGTGTAGCGATCTATATCAAGGGTAAAGTGCAACTCATAGAGCTTATATCCCTCTTGGCTCTTGTTCCAACTAAATGAATATATTGAATCTGAGTTAATTAATTCACCTTTAAGCTTTGAGCTTTCAAACATAAGACTGTTTTCTAGCATCATTGACTCTACGAATCGTTTCTGCTCCAGATCAGTTGAATCGACCATCACTGGCTTTCTAACATCCACTGGCCCATAGAGCATCATAGAGGCACTCTCTTGAGCTGTTGCCACCACTGGCAGCATTGAGAGTGCAAAACTACCGAGAAGCATTTTGCGCAAAGATATGTTAATCATAATCTTACTATTTTAAGTTTGTAAGGCAAATATATATAAATTTCTGCGCAACTACTCTACTTCTATTGATGTTATATACTATTCTATTCGAAACAATTACATTTTTATTTAATGCCATATATAAAACAGCGTACATAAGTAGATCAATCCATAAGGCTAACTCATCAAATGCCTAAGGGTTATGACTCTATACCCTTAGCCTAACTAATCAAAAGCCTCAGCCTTTTGATTAACCACCCTAAGGTTACCTCGAACTCCTTGAGAGTTATGATAATATTTAGCTTAAGGAATTATGGCTTAGTACTCAGCCTGCACATTTAATATATTCCATATATGGGTCTCTTCAAACCTATATATATAGAAAAAGAGGCCCCTAATTAGGAGCCTCTTTATAAAACTATATCTGTGGGTCAGATTAAGCTTGTTTAGCTTTAGCTACGATTGCAGCAAATGCCTCTGGATGGTTAACAGCCAAATCAGCCAAAACTTTACGGTTGATTTCAACACCAGCTTTGTGAAGGCCACCCATCAATTTAGAGTATGACATACCGTTCAAACGAGCAGCAGCATTGATACGCTGAATCCACAAAGCGCGGAAGTTGCGTTTTTTAGCTTTACGGTCACGGTAAGCATAAGTCAAACCTTTCTCCCATGTGTTTTTTGCTACTGTCCAAACGTTTTTTCTTGCACCAAAGTAACCTCTGGTCAATTTCAAAATTTTCTTTCTTCTTGCTCTTGAAGCAACGTGATTTACCGATCTAGGCATAGTTCTACGATGTTGTGAATGTTAGCGTCACGATTAGGTGATCTTAGTAAATGCTAAAACATTCGGTTAAAAAAATCCTTTAAACTCGCTTTGTTTAAATATCTTAGAGAGTTAACTCCAGATTATTTCATTCCAAGAAGGAACATAACGTTGTTTACGTCACTAGCGTGAACCAAACCAGACTGAGTAAGATTTCTCTTCTGCTTAGTAGTCTTTTTAGTCAAAATGTGACGTTTGAAAGCGTGTTTTCTCTTGATTTTACCTGATCCGGTAAGGGCGAACCTTTTTTTGGCACCGGAATTAGTCTTCATCTTAGGCATCTTGTACGAGTTTTTAATTAAATAAAAATGAATATAGCGTTGTATGCTTAATTCCAAAAGTATGATGCAATGAATCAGCTAGATTACTCTGCCGCCTGCTCTTCGCCTGACGGTTTTTCCTTTTTAGTTGGTTTCTCAACCTTCTTTTTAGGAGAAAGCATAATAATCATACGCTTACCTTCTAATTGTGGAAGTGAGTCAACTTTTGCGTAATCTTCCAACTCATTTGCAAAGCGAAGCAATAGCAATTCGCCTTGTTCTTTGAATAGGATTGAACGACCTTTGAAGAATACATAAGCTTTAACTTTAGAACCCTCTTCGAGGAATGCTTTCGCATGTTTAAACTTAAAGTTGTAATCGTGATCGTCTGTTTGAGGTCCGAAACGAATCTCCTTAACTACTATTTTAGTAGCCTTTGCTTTTTGCTCCTTTACTCGTTTCTTTTGTTGGTAAAGGAATTTTTGATAGTCTGTAATTCTACAAACAGGAGGTGCTGCATTCGGGGAGATTTCAACAAGGTCAAGACCTTGATCATCTGCCATACGCATAGCCTCTTGAAAAGAGTATACACCAGGCTCTATATTTTCGCCAACTAGACGAACTTCTTTGACGCCACGAATGAGTTCGTTTATACGATTCTCTGGTTCTGGTTTGCCTTGCGGTCTTTGTGGTCTTCTGTTAGGTAATGCCATTCAGAAATACTTCGTTGTAAAATTAATTGTTTCTTCTTTTATATAATTCTCTCCTCAGAATAGATGGATTAGCCTAAGTATTTTCTGTCAGGCTACTATTATGGGAGAAAAACAGTGCAAATGTAGTAAATGAAATCGGATAAGTAATCTTTTTTTCTCTTTTTTTTATCAGCATCACTCTACATTAGCCTGCATTTTCAGTTTGTTGGTTCTCTAAATTCATCTAATGAACCCATTAGTACCTCTGTACCACAGTCAGCGCAACACCAGAAAGGGCCTACTCTTGTTGGCATATTATCAGCTAATATTATCTCTCCACGCTCTATCTCCTTTGATAATTCGTGCTCTAAATCAGAGACTCCATACATTACATCTGCAATATGCACTGAGCCACATCTCTTACACTTTACTGGTTTACGCTCAGCCCATATAGGCTCTGGCGGGTCTGTTATGTACATTAGTATCATGTTTACTAACTCATCAAACTCCTTAGGTTGTCCACCATATCCCCAAACCTTTTTCTTTATATCTCCTACTGTTATAATTACACAGTAGGCTGGATTACCTGCAACATATAATTCACCCACACTAACTACGCTATCGCTTAATTTAGCATGGAAGTATGAATTGTATGTTGCCCTCATATCAAAGAAATGAATATCTAAAGCTTTTTGGTATAGCAACATTAGTTGTCTAGCCCATATTGCATTGCGAAACCTCATATCTCTAACCTCTAACTCTTCAAGGCTACACCTTATAGAGCCTAGAGACAATTTGACACGCCATTTCAGCTCCTTTTCGATACTAGAGGGGCGGTATATCAACTCTATGGTTAGTTGATCTATGACAAATTCGAAAGGGGGTAACATGATTCATAGAGGTATTAAAGTGTTGAGCGCAATCTCTCTAAGATCTCATAAACTGCTGGGCAGGTATATGAGTTCTTTATTGTAAGCGAAGCTATCTGAAAAAACTTCTTTCTATCCGTATGCGGATACTCTCTACATGCTTTTGGTCTATCTTCATAGATAGAGCAGTAGTTGTCGTCCATAAGAAATGGA
>JBOFEN010000073.1:0-30814 GCA_051648105.1 Bacteroidales bacterium | reverse complement strand
ATCTGTATAGTAACTTCTCTTTGTTAGAGAGTTATTAAGAATCTCGTTAAAGCCACAACCAACTAGCTGCTCAGCAATTAAGTTCTGACGCTGGTGGCTAAGGTCTGTTGCACTCTTATACGAAAGAGTTGCATTTAATTGCGTACCAATCTCTACATTATTGTAGCCATAAATACGAAGTATATCTTCGATAACATCAACATCCCTCTGTACATCTACTCTATAAGTAGGAACAGATAGTTGAAGAGTATCATTGTCTTGAGATTTAATCTCAATCTCTAAAGACTCAAGAATAGAGATAATAGTCTCAACTGAAAGAGTCTTACCAATTAGTTGGTTTACCTTATTTAATGATAGTTCAACATTAAAGTTCTCTATCTTGTTAGGATAAATATCAACTAGATCACCTACAATACGTCCACCTGCAATCTCTTGAATCATAAGAGCCGCACGCTTTAGAACATAAGTTGTTGCATTTGGGTCACAACCCCTTTCAAAGCGGAATGACGAGTCAGTATTAAGACCATGACGACGAGCACTCTTACGTACTGAAGTTGGATCAAAATAAGCTGATTCTAGGAAAATATCTGTTGTAGTTGATGTTACACCAGAATGAAGACCACCAAACACACCTGCAAGACACATTGGTTCTTGAGCGTTGCAGATCATTAGATCATTCTCGTTTAGCTTGCGAGTCACCTCATCCAAGGTAACAAACTCACTACCCTCAGCAACACACTTTACAATCACCTCATCACCCTTTATCATTGCTCTATCAAAAGCGTGAAGTGGGTGACCTGTTTCGTGAAGGATGTAGTTAGTTATATCAACAATATTGTTAATCGGACGAAGCCCAATAATCTTAAGTCTGTTTTGAAGCCACTCTGGACTATCTTTCACCTCAACACCAGAGATAGTTACACCAGAGTATCGAGGAGCAGCTTGAGAATTCTCTACGCTCACCATTACAGCACCCTGTATTTGATCAACTTTAAACGCATCAACAGAAGGGCGAGTAAGAGTCACTTGATGGCCATTCTGCTTTAGGTAAGCAGCCAAATCGCGAGCCACACCAAAATGTGAAGCTGCATCTACGCGGTTAGGAGTAATATCAACCTCTAGAAGATAGTCGCTCTGTATATTGAAATACTCTTTAGCAGGTGTACCCACAACAGCATCCTCAGGAAGTACCATGATACCATCGTGTCCATTACCAAGACCAATCTCATCCTCTGCACATATCATACCTAGTGACTCAACACCACGGATTTTTGAACGTTTAATAGTAAATGAGTCATCTCCACTGTAAAGTTTTGTACCAACAGTTGCAACAACAACCTTCTGTCCAGCTGCAACGTTTGCAGCTCCACATACGATTTGTTGTGGCTCCTCTTTACCAAGATCAACAGTTGTGATATGTAGGTGATCTGAATTTGGGTGATCAACACAAGTAAGAACATGCCCAATAACAAGGCCCTCTAGTCCGCCTTTAATAGTCTGAACTTCTTCTACTCCCTCTGTCTCTAGACCTATTGAGGTAAGAGCTGCAGATACTTCATCTGGAGATAGAGCAATATTCAAATAATCTTTAAGCCAATTGTACGATATATTCATAATCTGAGTAGTGCTTTTTTACTATGATTTTAATAGTTTGCGAAGATAGTAATTTTAGCTGATAACACCTAAAAGGTAGTAAAATCTTCACTTTATAGAGTCACTTGAGGAGTAATATTGACAAATTAGATTACTTTCGTTAGGTATAACATAAAGCAGAAAACAGAATAACTATTTATGAGCTTTTCTATAGATACGGACAATGAGGAGTTTCAAGATGCCTTGAACCTTATTCAGTATACTAGACAATCACTCTTTTTAACTGGTAAGGCAGGAACAGGTAAGTCAACATTCCTAAAATATATATGTCAAAACACGAAGAAAAAGTTCGTTGTTTTGGCACCAACAGGTGTAGCTGCGATCAATGCAGGAGGAAGCACCATACACTCCTTCTTCAAGCTACCCTTTCGTCCTCTTATGCCAGATGATCCAGACTTAAGCACTGAGAGCAACCGCATCTTTGAGTTTTTCAAATACAATAGAGAGCATCGCAAGGTTATAGAGAGCGTTGAATTAATCATCATTGATGAAATCTCAATGGTTAGAGCTGATATGATTGATACTATAGATCGTATTCTTCGTATATACTCCAAAAACACTAGAGAGCCTTTTGGAGGCAAGCAGGTACTTTTCGTAGGAGACATATTCCAGTTAGAGCCTGTTGTCACTTCAGATGCTCGGGAAATCCTCAATCGCTTCTATAAGTCTCCTTTCTTTTTCTCTGCGCGTGTTTTCTCTGAGATACAACTTGTACCTATAGAGCTACGCAAAGTATATAGACAAAAAGACCCCTCATTTATCAAGGTTCTGGACAACGTTCGCTCAAACTGCGTAGAGATGGATGACCTAAGAGCTTTGAATCAGAGAGTAGATCCTCGATTCTCGCCCTCTGAGAACGAATTCTACATAACTCTTGCCACACGACGAGACACCGTTGATCAGATCAATGAAGAGAGACTAAAAGCACTTAAAGGTGACTCTATGTTATTTAGAGGCTCAATAACTGGAGAGTTTCCCTCGAGTAGTCTCCCTACACAAATTGATCTTGACCTTAAGGAGCAAGCCCAGGTTATATTTATCAAAAATGATATGGGGCCACATAGCCAAAGACGTTGGGCTAATGGCACTATTGGAAAAATCACAGGTTTTACTCCGGAGAATGAGATAGTGGTGATGCTTGAGAATGGGAAAGAGTATAAGATTGAGCGTGAGATGTGGCGCAACGTCAAGTATACCTTCAATGAGAAGGAGCATAAGATCGAAGAGGAGGAGCTTGGCACGTTCACTCAATACCCTATACGCTTAGCTTGGGCTATAACCATTCATAAGAGTCAAGGGTTAACCTTTTCTCATACTATAATAGACCTTTCGGGAGGAGCCTTCACTGGTGGGCAGACCTATGTTGCCTTAAGTAGATGTACTTCTCTTGAGGGAATAGTACTGCGAAGAGAGATAAGTAGAAGAGATATCTTCATTCATCCAGATGTGACTCAGT
Source organism: Bacteroidales bacterium (assembly GCA_051648105.1). Lineage (GTDB taxonomy): Bacteria > Bacteroidota > Bacteroidia > Bacteroidales > UBA7332 > UBA7332. The sequence goes on along the minus strand of JBOFEN010000073.1, from coordinate 27,705 downwards.
TCTCTCACCAGTTTAACAATAGACTACTTATTGACAAGGCTCTCAAGCAAGCTCAAGCTGACATTCTCTATAAAGACTCTATTAAAGCTTTCGATAAAGGATCTTTTCAAGAATTTCTAGACAACTTCTTCAAAGCTATACACTCGAGGTATGACATAGAGAAACCTCTTATTAAAAGGTACATTCGTAAGAAACTCAATTTAATAAACCAACTAAAACAGGAGATAAAGGAGCTGAAGGCTCAAAGAGAAGAGGATAGGCAATGGCTTTCGGAGCTTGCTCATGAATTCTACCTTATGGGGAATGAGTGTGTAGTAAAGGCTCATAACAGCAAGGCCGCAATAGCTAACTTCGACAAAGCTCTTCGCCTCGACCCGAAACATGTAGATGCATGGATCAGAAAAGGAGTCACACTTCACGATATGAGAGAGTATTACGATGCTGAGATATGCTTTAATAAAGCAGTCGAACTCTCCCCTGTGCTATTCAAAGCATACTACAATAGAGGTAAGAATAGAATTGCTATGGGTGCACACGACCTAGCTATCTCCGATCTTGACAAAGCTATTAATCTAAATAAAGAGCATGCGGGTGCCATAGAGCTTCTAGCAGACTGTTACTACCAGAGTGGTAATAACGACACAGCCGAACACCTCTATCACATAGCGGAACATCTACGCAAAAATAGAAAGAGTAAGAAATAGAAAAAGGATCAGAAAGAGCTTGATTGCCCTTTCTGATCCTTTTCTTTTATGCCTCGCGTACGAATCTTATATACTTAGGTGGAGATGGCACATACTCATCATCATCCCACAAAGTACTTGTTATCATCAAGTCAGCGCTATATCTGTTACATGCAATAGGGACATTGTGTACTCTACACTGACGAAGCAACATCTGAATATCAGCCTCATGAGGTTGAGCATTTAGATCATCTATAAGGAATATAGCTAGATTAATCTCCTTTCTTACAACCATTGCAGCTATCTCTGCATCTCCCCCTAGAGGACCAGAGTTCATACAAGTAATATCGGCATTGATACCCTGCTCAGCAAAAGCCTTCTGTATCAAACCACCTGTTGTACCTGTACAGATCAATTTATGGTGTCCTAATGAACTAGCATTATGCAAACACCACTCTACCATATCCACCTTACGATTGTCATGTGCCACAAGCGCAATTGTCAACTGCTTGTTTGTTGTACTGTTCTCTCTTAATGTCATAGTATCTCTGATTTATATTATATCACCTACTCGTGGTGATATGGTTCATTATTAAGTATAGTCATAGCTCTATAGATCTGCTCAACAAAGAATAGACGCACCATCTGGTGAGAGAATGTCATCTTAGAGAGAGAAATCTTACCATTAGCTCTTTCGTAAATACGCTGCGAGAAACCATAAGGGCCCCCAACTACGAATATCAACCTCTTAGATACCTGATGCATCTGCTTCTCAATGTATGTTGCAAACTCCATGGAGCTGTATGTCTGTCCGCGCTCATCTAATAGAACCACTGAGTCGCCTGTTTGGAACTTAGCCAACAATAGGTCTGCCTCCTTCTCCTTCTGCTGCTCAAATGTTAAACCCTTTGTATTCTTGAGTTCAGGAATGATCTCAAGTTCAAAAGGGATATAAAACTTAAGTCTCTTCTGATACTCTGCGATAGCATCAATGAAGTAGCGCTCAGTTGTCTTGCCAATAACCAATAGTGTTATCTTCATAATAATCTATATTATTGTATCATTCTTTATACCTGCAAGCTTAGGTTCAAGCTTACGATAATCCTTAGAACATAAGAATGCTCTAATTGCATCTATATGCCCTTGATGGTGAGTATCAGTTGCAATAAAATCTATCATTCCCTTACTCAACATCCAGTTTGTTATCTGCTGACACTCCTTACCATAATGGCCCGCCATAGAAAGAATATTCACTTGGAAGAGACACCCTTGGGAGTGCAACCTCTCATAAGCTGACTTATCTGTATGGTAGTAAGCATACCTCTCTGGGTGAGCCAGTATAGGCTTCAAAGATTTACACTGAAGTTCAAACACCAGAGAGTCAACACCCATGTAAGGTTGTACAAATGGATTCTCTATCAAGATATAGTCATTGGGAAATGGGGCTATATTCTTTGCCTTTAGCTGTTCTATGAAGTAATCATCCATTCTGTACTCCATAGATGCGTATAAATCAATATTCAAACCCTTAGCAGAAACAGCCTCACGAAGCACCTTAAATGGATCTAATATACTCTGAGGTGTATTCATAAACACACCCTCCGTAGCATGAGGCGTAAGGATACTCTTCTCTATACCCATATCTACCAAAGACTCTATAAGCTGAAGCGAGGTCTCAAGATCAGGAGAGCCATCATCTATGCCAGGAATAAGGTGACTATGTAGGTCAGTTTTAAAAGGTAGTTTAGCTGGTCGGCTATCCCTCTTGAAGAAAAAATCAAACATTATCGTTTAGTGTACATTGATTCATAATAGTTCTGATACTCTCCGCTAGTAACCTCCTCAACCCACGATTGGTTTGAAAGATACCACTCTATGGTTGTTACTATACCATCCTCAAAGGATGTTTCTGGTTTCCATCCCAAATCAGCAGTTATCTTACTTGGGTCAATGGCATACCTATGATCATGCCCTAACCTATCCTTTACGAATGTGATAAGATCATTATTAATCCAATCAATAGATATCTCCCCATCAGCATTCAGCTCACGCTTCTTTAGAGTAGATCGTAAGGACGAGTCTCGCTCCATCAAGCTATGAATATTAGCTATGACACTCTTTACAATCTCAATATTGCTCCACTCATTATGCCCACCGACATTATAAGTCTCACCTGGTTTGCCATGCTCAATAACAAGCTCAATAGCCTTACAGTGATCCTCAACATATAACCAATCACGGATATTACTACCATCTCCATACACAGGAAGCTTATCACCCTGTAGAATATTCCTAATAATAAGAGGAATCAGTTTCTCAGGAAAGTGATATGGACCATAGTTATTTGAGCATCTTGTGATAGTACAAGGCATTTTATACGTCTCCATATACGCCTTAACGATCAGATCGGCACTAGCTTTAGATGCACTATATGGACTTCTTGGATCTAGTGGGGTATTCTCAGTAAAGTACCCTTCTGCTCCTAACGATCCATAAACCTCATCTGTCGACACTTGATGAAACCTTACAGCATCCCTCCAGATAGGATACCCACCCTCATCCTTACCACAACTCCAATGTGAACGTGCCACATCAAGCAAGTTTTGCGTCCCAATAATATTGGTTGTAAGAAAGAGCTGTGGATCCTCAATACTACGATCAACATGACTCTCTGCAGCGAAATTCACTACACAGTCTATAGGATACTCCCTAAAGATTGACTCCACAAGAGATCGATTACAAATATCACCCTTGATAAAAACAACCCTATCTTGATCTATATCTCCGGCTATTGTCGAATAGTTACCAGCATATGTAAGTGCATCCAACACCACAAGTTTAACTCGTGGTCTATTGGCTATAATATATTTCACAAAGTTGGAACCAATAAATCCAGCACCACCTGTCACCAAATAGCAGTTCATCTCGTTATTCGTCTATTAGTTGTTAAGAAGATCTAGAAGATACTGACCATACGCAGTCTTTTCAAGCGAGCTACCCATCTGATGTAGCTTAGAGTCGCTGATCCAACCATTACGCCATGCTATCTCCTCTATACATGCAATATAGAAGCCTTGTCTATTCTGTATCGTTGCCACATAGTTAGAAGCCTCAAGAAGGCTATCGCAATTACCCGTATCTAACCAAGCAAACCCCCTGCCAAAAAGCTCTACCTTCAAAGCACCATCCTCAAGATAGAGTCGATTGAGATCTGTTATCTCCAGCTCACCTCTCTTGGAAGGTTTAAGTGACTTTGCCCTTTCAACAACAGTAGAGTCGTAGAAGTATAGCCCTGGAACAGCGTAGTTAGACTTGGGAACATCAGGCTTCTCCTCAATAGAGACTACCCTACTCTGTTCATCAAACTCCACGACACCATAGGCTCTGGGATCCTTCACATAGTACCCAAACACCACAGCTCCACTATCTATCTGATACGACCTCTTAAGCATAGCCGAGAAGCCCTGACCATGAAACATATTATCACCTAGAATCAAAGCAACTGAGTCCCCTCCAATAAAGTCAGCTCCTAGTATGAAGGCCTCAGCCAACCCATTGGGTCTCTCCTGAACAATATAGGAGAAGTTCATCCCTAGCTCCTCTCCACTCCCTAATAGGTCCTTAAACATTGGCAAGTCTCTAGGGGTTGAGATAATCAACACCTCTCTAATACCTGCTAACATAAGTGTTGATAGAGGATAATAGATCATAGGCTTATCATAAACAGGCATTATCTGCTTAGATATAGCTTTAGATAACGGGTAAAGGCGAGTGGCACTGCCACCCGCCAAAATGATTCCTTTCATATATTAGAGATTAAATTACTGATTGTCCAACAACCAGATATCATTAAATCTCGGAGAGTAACGCTTCTTGATGGCATCACGCTCTATTGTTGCACTCTCACGATCATTAAAGCTTGCACAGATAACTCTGTACATCTGCTTCTCGTTTTGAGCCAATATTACTCTGTAGCCATCCTTCTCCATCTGCTCCTTAAGTGCAGTTGCATTAGTGTTGTTCATGAAACTACCAATCACAACATTGTAACGCTTAAGACCAAGGCGGTCGCTCTCTGTAACACCTGTCACCTTCTCCTGCTGTACTGGAGCTGGAGTGATAGGAGTACGCTTCACCTCAACAACCTCATAAGCCTGCTCTGGTTGAGCTACTGGAAGTGGTGTTTCAACCTCTTTCTCCTTAGCCTTCTCATAAGCAGCTTTATAAGCCTTCTGATTTGATTTACACGAAACAATTGTCATAGTAGCTAACGCAACGGCTACAAGTATCAGATTTCTTTTCATATATTTCAATGTCTATATTAATATTCCTCGCACAAATATAGAGAAAGTTAATTGCTTTGCAACATGCTATAGTTAAAAAAACAACTACAATAGTGAGACCAACTCCATTGGAGCATCTATTATATGATCTGCACCACTAGCTAACAATTCTTCAACATCTCTAAAACCCCAAGTCACACCAATAGCTTTAATACCACCTCTTACAGCAGTCTCCATATCCACACTAGTGTCACCCAGATATAACACATCCTCCTTAGCCACATTCAACTCACTCATTATCTGCTCTACAATGATAGGGTCAGGCTTAGTTGCAATACCATCACGTTGACCTAGAATAATATCAAATGTACCCTCACCAAAGAATCTAGGAACAAGCTCTAATGCCGCCGCTTGAAACTTATTAGTAGCCACAGCCATCTTTATTCCTCTTGATTTAAGTTCATCGAGAAGCTCCAAAACACCATCATAAGGTTTTGTGAAATCCTCACCATGCTCTAGATAATACTCCTTAAAGTCACTCATCAAAAGTGCAATAGTTTCCTCATCACGTACATGCTCAGGCAATGCTCTACGAATAAGAGGCTCTATACCATTACCAACCATATATCTATAAGCATCCTCAGCATGAGAAGCAAAACCATGCTTCTTAAGAGCATAATTAGTACTCTCCGCAATATCTGTCAAAGTATTAATCAGAGTTCCGTCAAGATCAAAAATAACTAGTCTTATCATAATTGAGTATTTTGTCAATATTTCAAGCGAAAGTAGTTGATAAAATAGAGTTATACAATCCGCAATAGTATATATTTGCAAAAAAATCATCTCCAATTATGATCACAAACACTCTGCTACTAATCCTATCTCTAGCAATACTCTACTTTGGTGCCGATTGGCTAGTCAAAGGGAGTTCATCCCTAGCCCTCCGTCTTGGTATACCATCACTCATAGTAGGTCTTACCATAGTGGCTATGGGTACAAGTGCGCCAGAATTCCTAGTTAGTCTTCAAGCAGCCCTTATGGGTGAAGCAGAGATTGCCGTTGGTAATGTCGTTGGATCAAACATATTTAATATCGGTGTTATATTAGGCATAGCAGCACTTGTATCTCCATTGGTAATATCTAAGAGCATTATCAAACAAGATATGCCAATACTACTACTCTTCACCTCTCTCTTTGTATTCCTATTTAGAGATGGATCAATGAGCAGAGGCGAGGCTCTCATTTTTGTTGCTGGTGCTGTTATTTATACAGCTTGGCTAATATTTACCTCTATAAAAATAAAGAGAACAGACAAAAAGGAAGATGAAACTATAGATATACCTCCTCCATCTAAACATTGGTATATAGATATCATCTACATAGTAGGTGGCTTGGTTTCACTTGCTATTGGTGCAAGACTTCTGGTTGACAATGCTGTACTCATTGCTCAAGCTCTATCGATTAGCGACAAGGTTATTGGTCTTACAATCGTAGCTGCCGGCACTAGCATGCCTGAGCTTGCCACATCCGTCGTTGCTAGCTTTAAAGGAAATAAAGACATAGCTATTGGTAATGTTGTAGGATCAAACATATATAACCTTCTTATTGTTATGGGTATGAGTGCAACGATCAGTCCAATATCAATAGAAAACTACTCATCAATAGAAGGTTATGCAATGCTTACCTTCTCTATCCTACTTCTACCTCTTATGAAGACAGGGTACGAACTAAAGCGATGGGAGGCAATCCTTCTTATAGTCCTCTACGTACTATTTATTGTATACCTACTCATACAGTAATCGAAACATAAACAACTCGGCTATCATTAAACAAAAAAATAAACTCTATTATGATAACAAACACACTACTACTGCTACTATCTCTGGCAATACTCTACTTTGGGGCCGATTGGCTAGTCAAAGGGAGCTCTTCACTTGCTCTTCGTCTTGGTATACCATCACTCATCGTGGGGTTGACTATAGTATCCTTCGGCACAAGTGCTCCAGAGTTCCTTGTCAGTCTCCAAGCCGCACTTGTTGGCAAGAGCGAGATAGCAGTGGGCAACGTCGTTGGGTCAAACATATTCAACATAGGAGTCATACTTGGTATTGCAGCCATTGTATCACCGCTTGTAATCTCAAGAAGTATAATTCGACAAGATATGCCAGTGCTACTTCTCTTCACTGCACTATTTATATACCTCTTTAGAGATGGTGCTATGACGCGAGGCGAAGCTCTTATTTTTGTAGCTGGGGCTGTGCTATATACAGGCTGGCTTATCTTCAACGCGATGAAGATAAAAAAAGCAGAGAAGCAGAGCGAAGAAGCTACAGATGTTGAAAAACCATCAAAGCATTGGTATATAGACCTTCTCTACATAATAGCCGGTTTCGTATCATTGGCTATTGGCGCAAGACTACTAGTTGATAATGCAGTTCTTATAGCACAAGCTCTTTCGATAAGTGACAAAGTTATTGGACTCACCATCGTTGCAGCTGGAACAGGAATGCCCGAACTTGCAACCTCTGTTGTTGCCAGCCTAAAAGGCAACAAAGACATAGCCATTGGCAACGTAGTTGGATCAAACATCTACAATCTTCTTATTGTAATGGGAATGAGTGCCACAATAAGCCCTATCGCTATTACTAACTATTCACCTATCGAGGGGTATGCTATGCTAATGTTTACCATTCTGCTTCTTCCTCTCCTCAAGACAGGTTACGAACTAAAACGTTGGGAAGGTATACTTCTACTAATACTATACATCCTATTCATTGCATATCTTCTGATGCAAGCATAGAATAGGCTACGTAATAACTAAACAATAATATTATATGTCTGATTTATTAATCGCAATAGTTGCTATTGCAATAGTGATAGGGATATTTCTAATTTGTAGAGAATTAGTATGTTGGTACTGGAAAATAAACAAACACATCTCACTGATGGAGGAGAATAATGAGCTTCTTCGTATGTTGGTTGCACAAAACAGTACAAAACAGAAAGAGGCGGTAGAGATGTCAAAGGAAGAGAGCAAAGATGAGGTTAACTAATTCTTTAATCTCACCCTAAGTTATGTAGTCTAAGCTAGGGATAAAAAATAAGGAGCATAAGGTGTACTAGTACCTTATGCTCCTTATTTTTCTTAGACTATACAGAGTGCTATCAACGCTGATTAACACCTTTAAGCAATCCATCTACAAACTCTATATCTAGATCTGAATAGTATTTATTATTAATCTTATACCCCCAATCCTCTTCCACTGAACCATTATAACTAGTTCTCATCCTAACTTCATCAGGTTTTCCAAGAAGAGACTGCACCGAGTCTTTATGCATAGTAGTAAATAGCATCACTCTACCCTTCCTTCCCTTCACCTCTATATACTGAACATTTACCTTCGGCTCTTCAGTTAGATTCTCTAATCTACTGAGAAGCATACCTGCTAGCATTTGTTTCTGTTTATAAGACTCACTAGAGCGTATAGCAGATGATATACCAACGATAAGCAGAGCACCAACAATCACCCCTGCAATAAATACAAACAATTGTCTCATACTAAATCTATTTTTTATTCCTGTGCTAATTTAATTAACAATTATCATAATCCAAAAGTAGACTTGATTTGCTCTACTATCTGTTCCATGGTTTTCACTGGTGCGGCCATGTATCTGGAAAGTGCTTGCGCATTAATCGGCTCCTCTATCAATAACTCACAGAAGCGATTGAGGTCAACCGCTATGCTATTGGGCACTTCAAATGAGTCACCTTCATTGATAATAAATGAGAGGCGATAAATATCTTTCTTGTGCTTATTTATATCGTCGCTCTGCACATGTGCACCATTTAACCTGCGTTGGCGGTTATTGAGATATGCTTTCGCTTTCAATGCCAACAAGGAAGGAAGGTCAAGTGACATTACTCCGCTTATTTCAATGCTGTGGCTTATTGCATAATTGTAATAATCATCATCCATTAGTATAGCAGAAAAACTTGATAGGTATTCGCCTGTAGGAATATGTACCAAATGGGCATCCTCGGGAAGATTAATGGCATCAGGTTTACGAGAAAAGAGTTCTATATATTCTGGATACTCATCATCCGTGGGATTGATAAAACGATAGAAGCAACTGCGTGATTCACCTTCATCGTCTTTAACCTGCCATAGCTGATACCCTCCAGATTTGATAAATTGCCAAAAGTGCTCTACATAGTCTGCATTAATAGCTTCGCATACCACAATCATATCAATATCTTTTGTGACACGTCCTCGCTGATTCTGTAGCTCCAAATTAAGATTTGCAGCTGTTCCACCAATTATCACGTAGCTTGATTTAAACTCACCCAGATATTCCTTGATTTTGTCTATACCTTTGATCATCATCTTTCTTCTAATCGTTTTTCTATTAACCTCTCTAACTCTCCATCTACTCGCTCATCTTCTTCCATTCTGTAGCACATCCACAATGATAAAGTATCAACTATTTCATCAGCAGCTAATAATGAGGGTGGATATTTCCAGATTTCCAATCTAACATTTCCCTCATGGGGATGCAACTCTCCCGACTCTTGAAGTCGTTTGACCAAAGGATTAGATTTTTCGATGGCATAAGTCTCTTCAGCAGGATGAGTTATCATGGTAGTTCTACTAAGAGCAGAATCATAACTATAACAAATGATAGCATCCTCTAGCAGTGATTTAGAGTCAACATAGTAGGTATTTACAATGGGGGAAGAAAGTCTAGACTGAGCCTCGGTCCAGATTTTTTTTCTTGATTTTAAGAAGCGAACTATTTTAGTACGTTTGTCTGGTTGCGTAATACCACATACTTCAGCTTTTATTAGCTCTAAAACGGCATTGCTAACTGTCTTAAGAGCATAACCAACTCTTAGCGAGATATCAACCAATTTCAAACCGTCTAAAGGCTCTTTGATTAAGTGATAAAATAGTATAACCTGAGCTGCTGGAGATAAGATAGGTTGATGCTGCCTCTTTACACCTACACCTCTCTCAGTCATGAAAAGAAGTAATGAAGGCAAATTCAACTGACGATCAGCCACCACAAAGTTAATACGGTTGCTAATTAGGGTTCTTCGCATATCAGGATTAATCTCATCCAATACAAGTAAGCAAGGAACACCTAAAGCTTGTTCTACCATATTTACACGCTTTACAAAGAGACCTCCAGTAAATTCTATTTCAGCTATTGGAAGCAATATTATAAAACCATGAGAATCAATGCTAATAGGTAGCATATCAAAACTTCCAGTCACAATAAAAGGAAGTCCTTTTTTATCAACCGTACCATCTTCTCTTATTACTGTATACCCAGTTACTCTGGATATATAATCAAAACATTTACCAATATATTCCATATTATCCAATATTAGGTAACAATGCAAATGTATAGATAATATAACTGAATACCAAACTCTTTACTAAATATCACTCCTAACATCAAATCCTATTCATTATTATATTATTCTCAGTCAAATAGGATCAAGTATAAGTTTAATCTTAGATAAGACACAACAAGCTATAAACCTATTTTCAAACTGACTAATTCAAGCATTCAAATACACCAAGAAAGGATGGTAATTATGCATATCATAAATAGAAGAAGGTTCGAAGCGATTAACCATTTAGTCACATCTGCTTCGACTTATACAACTGCAATCCAAGCTCAGTCAACAAATACTTTTGACGTGGGTGTTTAGGATTATTGGGATATAGCATGCTAATAAACCCCTCCTTCATCGCAGGGTTTAAATAGTTCTTCACAAAGTTCTCTCTGTCTTTCAATCCCATCGCAGCAAGTATCTCTTTTATTGACAAATGTTGTTCTGCCAATACATCAATCAGACTCTCTATTGCAGTCGTACTTGTCGGGTACTTGTCGGGTACTTGTCGGGTACTTGTCGGTATTTCGCTTTCAAACCATTCGGCAGGTGCATCTATTACCATATACCGATTCTTTAACTCATTCATTTCGTCCATCATCAAGTTTCTGAAGAATGAGAGTAAAAAACTCATGTCGGGTTCAATACCTTTACGGACATTACGATAGTTGGCACGCACTAAAGCATTACGGAAATACCAAGAGTTATTAGCAAACAAATCATTATTCACATCAAATCCTATACTTCTCAAATACTTTATAGTGAAGACCGCTGTCGTTTTAGTATTACCTTCTGCGAAAGGGTGTATCTGCCAAATGCTTGAAACAAACTTAGCGATATGTGCCACTACGTCATCCATATCCAGCCCTCTGTATGAGAAAGACTTCTCTTGCTCCAAATCATACTCTATAGCTGTTCGCAAATCATCTGCATTGACATACAGCACCGTGTCGCCACGAAGCACCCACTCCCTCTTGGTTATATCGTAATCACGTATTTTACCCGCAAACTTATAAATACCCTCAAACAGCCGTCTGTGAATAGAGGTAAAACCTGTTACAGAGAACGCAAACGACTGCTCATTTAATATGCGGGCAATGTTGGCAGATACCTTATCAGCCTCCTCTGTTTCATCATCATCGGGTGTGCGCTTCGTTCTAGATTGGTAATAAGTATTGATAAGCGATTTCACCTCATCAATACTTATATCACCCTCTATGTGCTTAACGGCAGTATCTTTTAGGTAGTCGGATGTTTTCAGTCCATCTACAGCTTGCAACCCAATAGCAGTCTTCCAAGCAGAAGCCTTCTCTCTCTTATCGGGTTCTCCGTTACGAATATATGATTCAAAATCTATTTCCATACTGATATTACTTTTCTTATTACTGATTACGCCTTCACCCCATGATAGTCCACTACTGTTTAAGACATACCTGTATGCAGCTGATCTAAGAAGTTACCCTCGACACATTGATTATCAACAAACAAATTCTTGTTTCTCCCCCAAAAGCTTGCCAAGCGCATTATTCAAAATCCTATTCATAATCGATGTGTTGTCTATACCTACCAAAACGTAGGTTGACACAACTTAATATCAGTAAAATAATAATAAATAAGTTGTATCGTATATGTGGCAAATAAAATGATCTACGAATCGAGTTTATCCAATTCTGATATCAATTTATTAATCCTAAGTTCAAACCAAGTTTTCAACTCAAAAGCCAAAGATAATTCTTTCACTCCACCCTTCTCTTTTTTCTGAATAATATCGAATATTTTATTCTTCATATAATTCCGAGGATCAACATCTCTAATATCACATGGCATTTCCTCTCTATTAGGCGTAAAGACTGTTATAAAGATGGTAGCATGCTGATCTTCTGTAAAGTAACTTGAATGTGCAAATGAATTGCGAATAAATCTAATTGACTTACTATCTTCACTTATTATTGAGCATAAGATCTGTTTCTATTATCATCAAGTAAGGTGATGAAAGGAAAAACCTTATCAATCTCTCTACGATATTTACGTATCGTAATAGCTTTCTCTTCTTGTAACTCCTCTAATTCAGCTAGTTCCCTAGCCAACTCTTTCCACCCATATCCTTTATTAGACCCTACTTTAGATTGTATCAACTTGCATGCATCATTGAAATTATCAAATGCAATATTTAGATATGCTCCGAAAAGGAACTTATTATTCTCTTTATCCATTGTGTTTAATCTATATGTTTCTCATTTATACAAATATAGTAGGTTATTTCTATTCCCTTATACATTTGAGGAAAAAGGCTGTGAGTTTCACCCCTTTTGGCTGTGAGTTAGACCCTCTTTGGCTGTGAGAAACTAGGTGTAACTCACAGCCAAAATAGGATTTTAGTAAGGGTGTTAGCATATTTGGCTGAGGCTATTACGCTTCTAGGCAGTGCCTAACTACAAGTCCGGCACCGTCTAACCTCTATTTAGCCACTGTCTAAGTGGAATAACCAATACGGCAACAAAACAGTTAACACAACGTCCTATTTAACAAATCACTATTAATGAAATGCCTAAATCTCCTCACAGAGTTTGAGTTTTGATGTTTTCTATCTACACTATCTACATCTCCTATGATTATCAAATCATTAAGTATGTAGATAGGGTGTAGATAGAATTCTATCTACACCAATTTTTTTAGCTTAAAATATGGGGGTTATTTATGGTTTTGACTTGATACTATCATTGACATCTACAACAGCTTAATAAAGATGTAAAATAGATTGAATCAGACTGTTAAAACATTCTGATGTAGATAGAGAAAAACAGATTTCAAAGTCTGTGAGTTTGAAATTTGATGACCATGCTTCGATTTTACAAAACAAGCTATCTAATAGCAATTTTACAATATCTACACTGTAAATGAGCTGAAGCAAGTTAGGTTTATAGCTAGAACCTAACTTGCTTATAGTTAATAATGAGCACAATTTAACAAATCACATATAACGAAACCGCTAAATAGCCTCACAGAGTTTGAGTTTTGAGTCTCCTATCTACACTATTGCAACACTCTTTTATTATCAAACAGTTACAGGTTGCAATAGAGAGTTGCAATAGGTTGCAATAGGATTCTATTGCAACCAGAAATTTTATATTAATACCCCTCTAACTATTAAGAGATAAATCTAAGTTTGCAGTGACCCATTACATTACTTGGTGATAGTAATGGAAAAGATAGGTGACTCATCTGTTAATACAAGCTTAAGGCAACATAAAAAGAGAGATTTAAAACTCTGTGAGTTTTAAATCTGAGGCCCTCTTGTATATTTTACAATTTGAGCTGATTCTTCAATCAAAGCACTAATCACAATTCTATTAAGAAATTGTGTATTAAAAGAAGTTATAGGCTAGTGTTAATCTATCTATCACTCCTACTGACAAAAAGGAAGCTTGAAGGCCGCACCTTTAATGGCAGAGTTCACCTCAACCACACCATTGTGTAAATCTACAATCTTCTTGACAAGAGCAAGTAAGCAATTAGTTCACTATAGTTCATCAAGATTACAAAGCAGTAGCCTAATACCCTATCGTGGCAGATACTCATCGGGATCAGAGAGGAAGATGGAGCAAGTTAAGGTGATAGAATATGGCTTACGATTTAGATTTGTAGAGAGTCTACCGAAAAATAATTCACATAACGCTTGCCTAATAAAAACAATATTTATTTCTTTGTAGAGAAATTACAAATCAGAATGAAGATAACTATAAATAATATAGCACAGATTCAAACAGGGGTATATCTAAAAAACTCCCCATATGCAGATACGGTGTATTTGCAGGTGAGTGATTATGATAATCAAGGGAATATGATTCATTCATTAGTCCCTACAGTAGAGGTGTCAGAAAAGAATAAACATCATTATCTTACCCCGAACGATATTTTATTTGCAGCGAAAGGCACAAATAATTTTTCAGCCATTTTTCAAGGGTACGAAAACAGGTGCGTAGCATCATCCTCTTTTTTAATAGTGCGTTTACGTCATAATCAGATAATTTTACCCGCTTATCTGAATTGGTATTTGAACTTACCCTCTACGCTTTCCAAGCTGAGCAAAGAAGCAGTGGGCACCGCTATTCCCTCTATAACAAAAACTACGTTAGGAGAATTAGAGATTCCTGTACCTTCGCTGGAAAAACAGCAGATTATAGTTAAAGTAGCAGCTCTTCAAGAAAAGGAGCGAGCCATACGTCAACTATTAGCAGAGAAAAAAGATATTATGATTGATAATTTATTAAAAAACAGCATACTGTAATGGAAAAGAAGATTACACAAGAGGAAATTAACAACGTAGTTTGGAAGGCGTGCGACACTTTTAGGGGTGTTATTGACCCAAGTCAATACAAAGATTATATCTTGACCATGCTCTTTTTGAAATATGTAAGCGATGTAAACAAAGCCAAATTTAACGAACACTTAGAGAAATATGAAGGAGATGTAGAGCGTGCCAAACGTGCTATGCGTCACGAACGCTTTGTGGTGCCTGAAACAAGTACTTTCGATTATCTGTATGAAAATAGAAACGAGCCTAACTTAGGCGAACTCATTGATATTGCACTAGCTGATCTTGAGGAGGCAAACCGTGCCAAGTTGAGTTCGGAAGATGGTAGCGGTCTATTCCGAAACATTAGCTTCAATAGTAGCAACTTAGGCGAAACCAAGGATAGAAACACTCGCCTAAAAAACCTATTGGGTGATTTTGCAGATGAGAAGATACAGTTTGACGAAAGTCATTTAGAGAGCAATGATGTGATAGGCGATGCCTATATGTTCTTGATAGAACACTTTGCAAGTGATGCAGGAAAGAAAGCTGGTGAGTTCTTTACGCCAAAAGAAGTCTCTACCCTATTGGCTAAGCTAACTAAAAGTGCACCAGGCGCACGTATCTGCGATCCTACTTGTGGCTCGGGATCACTACTAATTAAAGCTGGTAATGAAGTGGGCGGAAAAAACTTCTCACTTTACGGACAAGAGCTAAATGGTAGCACCTGGGCATTGGCTATGATGAATATGCTGTTGCACGGATTTGACAGTGCCACCATTCGTTGGGGTGATACGCTACGAAATCCTAAGCTAAAGGATGGCGATGCACTGATGAAGTTCGATACGGTAGTAGCCAACCCTCCATTCAGTTTAGATAAATGGGGAGCAGAGAATGCCGACTCTGATCAATACAATCGTTTCTGGCGTGGCACACCTCCAAAAAGTAAAGGTGATTGGGCATTTATTAGTCACATGATTGAGGTTGCATACGAAGGAAGTGGCAAAGTGGGTGTAGTAGTGCCTCATGGTGTACTCTTCCGCGGATCTAGCGAAGGTAAAATACGTCAACAAACCATTAATGAAAATCTTTTGGAAGCTGTAATTGGCTTACCTGCCAACCTCTTCTTTGGTACAGGTATTCCTGCTGCTATTGTGATATTCAACAAAGGCAAGAAGAGCGAGAATGTACTCTTTATTGATGCCAGCAAAGAGTTTGAGAATGGCAAGAACCAAAACAAACTGCGTGATACGGACATCGAACACATTGTAGATACTTACCGCACCTTTGCTGAAGGTAACCTTCCACAAGGTGTAGCCGAAGATAAATATGCTTATGTAGCTACACGTGCAGAGATTGCCGAAAACGATTACAACCTGAATATCCCTCGCTATGTAGATACTTACGAGGAGGAGGCTGAGATTGATATTACTGCGGTACAAGCAGAAATAGATAACCTTGAAAAAGAGTTAGAAGAGGTACAAGTACAGATGAGAGATTATTTGAAGCAGTTGGGGTATTAAACATCATAGCTATGAAAACAAGATTAACCAAAGAAGCATTCGGACTTTTCGAAAGCATCAAGCAAGTTGATGAAAACGGGAATGAATTTTGGAGTGCAAGAGAATTATGTAAAGCTCTTGAATATACTGATTATAGGAACTTTACAAATGTGATAAATAAAGCAAAGGATTCTTGTAAAAACAGTAAGCAGATCGTATTAGACCATTTCGTTGACATCAACGAAATGGTTAAGCTTGGTTCAGGGGCTTCACGCACAGTAGATTCTATTAAACTCTCCCGCTATGCCTGTTATTTAACAGTCCAGAATGCCGACCCAAGCAAGGTAATTGTAGCACAAGCACAAACCTATTTTGCTATACAAACACGTATGGCCGAAGTGCAACAAATGGAGGCATACAATAATCTCTCTACCGAGGAAGAGAAACGACTCTTTCTGCGTGATGAGCTGGCACGACACAACTCTATGCTTGCCGATGCTGCAAAAGGAGCAGGAGTAATAGAGCCTCGTGATTATGCTATTTTTCAGAACTACGGCTACAAAGGCTTGTATGGTGGCATGGGTGCAAAAGAGATTCATGCTAAAAAAGGGCTCAAGAAAAGCCAAAAGATACTCGATCACATGGGAAGCACCGAATTAGCTGCTAACTTATTCCGTGCCACTCAAACAGAAGAGAAACTGCGAAGAGAAAATATTGAAGGTAAACATAATGCCAATGACGCACACTACATTGTTGGTGCTAAAGTGCGTAAAACTATAGAAGAGTTAGGCGGTACTATGCCAGAAAACTTACCTGTAGCTGAAGGTATTAAAAGTGTAGAGTGCAAACAGCGAAAACAATTAAAGAGAGACAATGATGACAACTCAAAATAACAATATACCAGAAGGATACAAGAACTCTGCACTTGGGGTAATCCCTGAGGAATGGGAAGTGAAGAGATTGGGGGAGATATGCAGCAAAATAGGAAGCGGTATTACTCCAAAAGGTGGTGAATCTGTATACAAATCTCATGGGCATTTTTTTATTAGGAGTCAAAATGTTGGATGGGGAAACTTATTATTAGATGATGTGGCTTTCATAGATGATGTCACGCACAATAAGCAAATCTCAACAGAATTAATAAAAAATGATATCTTACTCAATATAACAGGAGCATCTATTGGCAGGTCTACAATTGTTACAGAAGAAATAACAAAAGGAAATGTAAATCAGCATGTCTGTATTATTCGATTAAAGGATAAGACTCTGCCTAGATTTGTATGCTCTTATTTATTATCAAATACTGGACAAAAACTGATCGATAGCTATCAAGCTGGTGGTAATAGACAAGGTTTAAACTTTGAACAAATAAAGTCATTTTTCATTCCTCTCCCACCTCTTCCCGAGCAACAACGCATAGCCACACTTTTAGGTGTATGGGATACCGCAATAGAAAAGCAAACCAAATTGGTAGCAGCATTACAAACGCGCAAACGTGCCCTTATGCAACAACTCCTTACAGGCAAAAAACGATTACCTGGGTTTGTGGGGGAGTGGGAGAAAGTCTCTTACAGTGATGTACTGAAAGAAGTAAAAAGAAAACTAAAATGGAATGATGATGAATTATATCGCCTCATTAGTGTTAAACGTCGATCTGCTGGCTTGTTTGAACGTGATAGTCTTTACGGAAGAGATATTAAAACAAAAAATCTTCGTCCTGCGAACATTGGCGATTTCTTGATTTCTAAAATGCAAATAGTACATGGCGCATCAGGGTTAACAACTGATGAATTTCATAACATGAAGATATCAGGTTCGTATATTGCTTTGATAGCTAAAAAAGAAGAAGAACTAAATATGGAGTACCTTGATTGGTGGTCAAAAACTAAACGTTTTTATCACCAAACATATATTTCGAGTTTTGGAGTGCATATCGAAAAAATGACTTTTGATTTAGAAATATTTATGTCTTTAGGTTTGAAACTACCTCCTCTTTCAGAACAAACTGCTATAGCCTCAGCACTTACCACTGCCGACAGAGAGATAACCATAGCCGAAATCCACTTGGCACATCTGCGCCAGCAGAAAAAAGGGTTAATGCAGGTGTTGCTAACAGGAAGAAAGAGAGTATCAGTGTAACCAACCATCGTTTTCCTGAGATTAGGAAAACGATAGAAAATCATTTTTGGAAATTAATACCAGGAATATGAAAACATCCGAAATAATTGCACTATTTGAGCAATTTGAAGCAGCATCATGCATCGTTGAAGGCATTGAATGCTGGAGTGCACGCGATTTACAAAGTTTATTAGGATATAGTAAATGGGAGAACTTTGCTAAAGTGATAGAAAAAGCAAAGGTTTCTTGTAATAATGCTGGTCAACAAATAGCTGATCATTTTCCTGATGTCAGGAAAACGATACCAATGCCAAAAGGAGCTGAGAAAGAGATAGATGATATACTGTTAACTCGTTATGCATGCTATTTAACAGCACAAAATGGAGATACAAGAAAACAACAAATTTCTTTTGCACAAACATACTTTGCTGTGCAAACTCGTAGAGCAGAGCTCATTGAGCAACGCCTACTTGAAGCAGAACGCGTAACAGCGCGTGCAAAACTACAAGAAACAGAAAAAAAACTATCTGGAGTTCTCTATGAGAGAGGCGTTAATGACAAAGGCTTTGCTATTATTCGTTCAAAAGGAGATCAAGCTCTTTTTAGGCTAAATACTCAACAAATGAAATTACATCTTGGGGTTCCTGCTGGACGTCCCGTTGCTGATTTCTTACCAACTATAAGCATTAAGGCTAAAGATTTTGCCGCAGAAATGACACAAGTAAATGTTCAAGCAAAAGAGTTAAGTGGAGAGCAGTCCATATCAAAAGAACATATTGACAATAACTTAGCCGTCAGAAAAATGATGATAGACAGAGGCATTGTGCCAGAACGTCTACCAGCTGCAGAAGATATTAAGAAAGTAGAGCGACGTTTAAAAACCGAAGCAAAATCAGTATTGAAGGATAGAAAGAAGTAGACTGTCTTTATAAAAACACAAAGCTCGGTAACTATCTTGAGTTATCGAGCTTCGAAGTTCCTTTCTCCAAACATTGTAGCATGAACACCACAAAAATAATACATTGATATTGATTTAGACCATTATGCATATATCATTCTTAGAAGACCACATAAGCCAACTACCAGCACTAATGCTGGTAGAAAAGTTGGGATATACTTACCTTACACAATCTGAAGCGTTAGAGATGCGTGGTGGTAACGCCTCTAATGTGTTGTTAGAACCCATTCTGCGGCGTCAGTTAGAGGCAATTAATACCATTCAAGTAAGTTCCACTCGCACCACACTCTTTACCAACCAGAATATACAAAATGGCATTGAGGCTCTGCGCAATCTGCCTATGGCAGAAGGATTTATGGCAGCTTCGCAAACCGCTTACGATTTGCTTACTATGGGGAAAAGCTTGGAGCAGAGCATTGATGGTGACAAAAAGAGTTTCACGCTTCAATATATCAATTGGCAAGAGCCAGAGAAAAATGTGTTTCATGTAACCGAAGAGTTTGCCGTTACCCGCACAGGCATGAGCGACACCTATCGCCCAGATATTGTGCTCTTTGTAAATGGTATTCCTCTCTGTGTGATTGAGTGTAAACGCCCCGATGTAAAAGACTCTCTACAGCAAGCGGTTTCGCAACATCTACGCAATCAAAAAGAGGACGGCATTCGGAATCTGTATGTCTATTCGGCTTTGCTGATCTCTACCAATAGACAAGAGGTGAGCTACGCTACCACAGCCACACCCGAGAAGTTTTGGGCAAAGTGGCGCGAGCAGTTTGTTAACGATGCGGAGAAAGAGGAGTACACTGAAAAGCTCAACACACTTGTAAATAGCTATAAGCCTAACAATAAATTATTTACTGATCGATTTAGTTATGTGCAGCGCTATTTCAAAGAGCAGCACTCTGAGCATATCAAGCCCTCAGAGCAAGATGCCTATTTATACTCCTTGTGTACACCAAAGCGTTTACTAGAACTGATGTTCAACTTTACTTTATATGATGATGGCATTAAGAAAGTAGCACGTTACCAGCAATATTTTGCGGTAAATAAAATAATTGAGAGAGTACGCTCGGTTAAGGGTGGACGACGAAAAGGGGGTGTTATTTGGCACACACAAGGAAGTGGAAAATCACTAACCATGGTGTTGATAGCACAAGCCTTGGTGCAAGATAAGAGTATTCAGAATCCTAAAATAGTACTCGTAACTGACCGCACCGACCTAGACAGACAGATCACTTCCACCTTCCGTAAGTGTGGGGTGTATGTAGAGAATGCCAAAACTGGTAGTCAGCTAGAAGAGTTACTCAGAAGCAATAAAGATGCAGTAGTAACTACAATCATTAATAAGTTTGAAACAGCGGTTAATCGCCTTAAAAAGCCATTGACTGACCCCAATATATTTGTGCTTATAGACGAAGGACATCGCAGCCAGTACGGTGAAATGGGCATTAAAATGGAGAAGGCAATGCCCAATGCCTGTTTTATAGCGATGACGGGCACACCACTGATGAAAAAAGAGAAGAGTACTGCACAGAAGTTTGGTGGTATTATAAGACCCGTTTATACGGTAGATCAGGCTGTGAAGGATGGGGCGGTAGTGCCACTTCTTTACGAGGGCCGTATTGTACCACAAGAGGTGCACGAAAAAACGATTGACAACTTCTTTGATAAAATAAGTGAGCCACTTAACAAATACCAATGTGCCGATTTGAAAAAGAAGTTTAGTCGTGCCGAGCAATTGAGCCATGCCGAACAACGCATATATACCATTGCTTGGGATATATCCCACCATTTTAGAGAGAACTGGCAGGGCACGAAGTTTAAGGCTCAGCTGGTAGCCCCACGCAAAAGGATTGCTATTATGTATAAACGCTTTTTAGATGAAATAGGTATTGTATCATCAGAGGTGTTAATCACTTCACCCGACTCGCGCGAAGGCGAAGAGACGGCTTATGGTGAGACATCAAACGAGGAGCTGTCATTTTGGAAACGTATGATGGATGAGCACGGAACGGCTAAAAAGTATGAAACCAATCTTATCAATCGCTATAAAAATAGTGAGAAGCCTGAAATAATAATTGTAGTTGACAAACTGCTTACGGGCTTTGATGAGCCTAAAAATACGGTACTCTATTTAGATAGAAAGCTTAGCGACCATACGCTTTTGCAAGCCATAGCACGTGTAAATAGGGTATGCGATGACAAAGAATTTGGGTATATCATTGACTATTACGGTGTATTGAGTAACTTAAATTCAGCCCTAGATATATATGCCGATTACGATCAGGAAGATTTACAAGGTACCTTTACCGACATCAGTGAAGAGTTAGAGAAACTACCACAAAAACACTCTGATGTGTGGGTGATATTTAAAAGTATAGTCAATAAAAATGACTTCGAGGCTTATAGTGAACTGCTTAGAGCTGAAAATATCCGTATGGAGTTTTATGAAAAGCTTACCGCTTTCTCCATAGGGCTTAAGGTTGCTTTATCATCCATTGACTTTCATAAGAATACGAAACAGGAAGTAATCAATCGGTATAAAAATGACCTCACTATGTTTCTGAAACTACGTAGCGCAGTGCAAGAACGCTACTCTGACACCATAGACTACAAGCAGTATGAGGGGCAGATTCAGAAGTTAATAGATAAGCACATTGAAAGTAGCGAAGTAAAGGTAATAACTGAGTTAGTAAATATTTTCGATAAAGATAAATTTGCCGAAGAGGTAGAAAAGGTAGTGGGTAAAGCAGCAAAAGCGGATAC
The DNA here is from genome assembly GCA_051648105.1 of Bacteroidales bacterium. Taxonomy (GTDB): domain Bacteria; phylum Bacteroidota; class Bacteroidia; order Bacteroidales; family UBA7332; genus UBA7332. The sequence continues at coordinate 5,700 of JBOFEN010000073.1, read as the reverse complement.
TATTGCCAGCAGAACGGCTAAGTACATTAACGAAAATATGGATAGTGACCCTGCGTTTTATAAGAAGTTCTCTGAACTATTGAAAGAGACCATTTCAGCTTACGAGCAAGGACGCATCGATCAAGCAGAGTACCTTGTACGCATCACTGAACTGATGGACAATGTGCTTACACATACTGATAGCGATATTCCCTCGGTTTTGCAACACAACGAAGCTGCTACAGCCTATTTTGGACTAAGCCTTGAGGTATTTAAGTTAGTAGCTCAAGAGGATAAGCCAATAGATCTAACCAAACTCTCGCTAGATACCGCATTGGAGATTGATCGTATCATACGTGCTTATATTTTTGACGAGGACAAATTGGTGATTGATTGGATTCACAAGGGGCAAATAATAGGTAAAATGAAACTAGCAATGGAAGATTACCTAATAGATGAGGTGAAACGGAAACAAAATATGAATATTACGTTCGAAAATATTGATTCTATTACTAACCGATCAGTGGAAGTTGCAAAAAAAAGGTTTACACAATGAGTGGAGAGATCGTGTTTGGGACAGAAACCATCTCCTATTCTGTCGTATTTGCTGAGAGAAAAACTTTAACTATAAAAGTATTACCAACAGGCGAGGTAATACTAATAGCACCGCTTAATGCTACACAACAACAAATAGAGGAGAAAATGCATAAGCGCGTATCGTGGATATGTAAGCAACAACGCTACTTTAAGTCATTTGGTGAGCCTACACCAAAAAAAAAGTACATCAGTGGTGAGTCGCATTATTATTTAGGTAAGCAATATCTGCTACGTGTTACCGAAGGTAAGCCCAATAGTGCCAAATACAAAGGTCGCTATTTTGAAGTCGTATGTATGCCAAAGTCAAAGGCTGAAGAACTAATGAAAGAGTGGTACAGAGAACGTGCTAAAATTAAATTCTTAGAAATAGTAGAGGATGTAGCCACTCGATTTGTCAAATATGGTGTCGACTATAGTTCATTGTTTATTCAAGAGATGGAAAATCGCTGGGGTAGCTGCACTGCTAAAGGTAAGATTATACTCAATACGGAGCTGATTAAAGCACCAAAACCGTGTATTGAATATGTGATTATTCACGAGTTTTGTCATCTTGTGCATCGTGGTCACACCAAAGAGTTCTATGCCCTCTTAGAAACAGAAATGCCCGATTGGAAGCGTTGGAAAGATAAGTTGGAGCGTTTTATGGTTTGAATAATTAGAGCGGGATTAAGAAAACACCTATATCAAAACGAAATATATTTCAACAAATAGAGCAATCGCATTAAAGAATAGATAACAACTGATTATCAGCAAATCTACAATAGATACACTATTCAAAGAACATCTTTGGGCTAGCATAAAGATGTTCTTTGAATAGTGTGATAATCCTCTCCCCCCTACTGCTAAATTTCGCAGGGAGATTATTGACAAAAAAATAGCTAGCGACGAAATATTAGTTTGAAGGTTGTGCCTTGATTAATGGCGGAGTTCACCTCAACCACACCCTTATGTAACTCTACAATTTTCTTTACAATAGCAAGTCCTATCCCATTACCTGAGGAGGAGTCTGAAGTAGATAATAAATTCAATCTATTTACATAACAAAGCCTCTAAACTACAATATAAGTAGTTTAGAGGCTTCAACTTTAATATATATTATCACTTAGTTGTGAAATCCCATATTAGTCCTGTGTAGAACATATCTTGTTCATTACCCGCCCAATCTGTGGCATAAGACTCATTAGAACGATCAAACTTGTGAGCATATGCAGCGTGAACACTAACACCATAGCGAGGGAAAAGACGATATCTAAGCTGTGCAGATGTGGTTAGCTGTTTATTTACTGTATCTCCACCATCTGTCTTAAATCTCTTGTCGTAGGCACCCTTTACACCGAAAAGGAATCTGTCTCCAGGGAATGTGTACTCAGCAAAGGCTACAAGTGAGCGCTCTGTTGTTTTCGCCTGATACTGTCCTTTATTTGCATCTGAGTGTGTATAGTATCGCATTGCATTGTGCTGACAAGCATCAAGCTCTAACCTTACTCTTCCAATATTAAATTGGTTACCTAGCATTATTGAGTGTAGATATTTTCCCTCACCCGCATTCGTAAAGGTATATGACCAAAGTGGTTTATATATACCATCGAAAAGGTCACCTCCCCAGAACATAGTAGTATTCCAAGCATTCTTGAAGTCTCCAACTTGGTAACCTCTGTCTGTTACTTTAGTTAATTGAAGAGCCAGTGCTTGTTTCCCTACATTATAGTGAACAGATGCACCCGTTTGGAAGCCCTGAAGGTTGTCACCCACCATTGAGTAGAAGAATACCTCCATCGGATTGTAGTCAAACTCCCAGCCACCCATCATCATCATCTGCTTACCTAGAATGAATTTCAGTTTATCATTTGGTTTGATCTGTATATTTGCCACAATTAGTGACATTGGCGTTCCGTCTGATTGAATATCAGTAGGCCAATCAAAACGGTTACGAATAGCGAAGCTTAGATGTTTTCCAAAATCTCCTGTTAGCTGTAGCATAGCAGGCTTGAGTCGAAAGTTAGTCTCTATAGGCTCACCTTCAGCCAGGGATTCAGCCCTAAACTCAGTCCTCATCATTGCCCTAACCTTAACATTGCTAAATTTGGGGATTTCAAACTTTGATTTACTCTCCACCTCCAGTGTATCTACACTATTAGGTAATACGACAGATAGCGATAGTGTCCAAAAAAGGAGCGTTGCTAGGGTTAGTTTTAAATTCATAAAGATGATAATTAATAATCCGTATTGTTCTTAACTATCTATTAGCATTGGAGTTGTAAATAGGCTAATAGATTAATATGTGACAAAGGTAAATTATTACTCTTAAAATAAACCTATAGATGGGAAGATAAACTATCATTTTTATGATCTATTGTTACACAGTAGGAATATAATACAAAGTGTAAGCCATACAGCTGTATATATATACAAAAAGCCACCTAAACGATTTGTTTAGGTGGCTTTTATCAACAAAAGACTCGCTTTTGCTTTTAATTTTGTAGTTTCATCAAATCTCTCTTTGTAATGTTCTTTGCAACTATTACACCATGAGGATCGATCAGATAGTTTGTCAATCTCTCCTTAAGAGCGAAGTCTGTAAGCATTTTGCTTCGCTGATCATCTAAAGGGTAGAATAGTTGATCTTTACTAATTCCGTCAATACGAGCACTCTCTACTCCTATTGATCTAATAGGATCCATACAGACGGAGACAAATTCTACCGACAAACCATTACGGCTAATTGCATTACTCAGTCTAACATTGTCTACTCTTGAGGCAGCTTGATAAGCTCCCCAGAACTGAACTAATGTGTAGTTGCCACGAAAATCAATGGATGATCTCGAAAGCGAATCGACATTCGTCAAAAGCAACTCAGGGAATCGACTCCCTGGTGAAAGGGCTATGCCAGGCTGAGTATCTTTGCTGACAAATGAGGTCGTAAATAATAGGACTCCCAAAAGGGCAAAGATGATTCGGGTCTTACGCATAAATTGTAATTTGGGTAAACAATAAACTTAAATACGATTGCCAATAAGTGGCATCTGTCATAAAAGCCCCGCAGATTTTCTGCAGTTGACAACCTACCTCAAACAACTGTTTGTCTCGGCTATCTATTCCAAAATCGAGACAAAGGTAAGCTTTTTTGCTTATAGTAATGTTAAAATGTCTATTTTTCAAGCCATATATTTGGCAGTTAACTATCTGATGGCGTAATTTGTATCTTATAACACTCACTAAACTATCCTTAAATATGGCATCAATTGGCACTCCTCTATCAGCTACAGCTACAAAAGTAGTACTGTGCGGCTCAGGAGAATTAGGCAAAGAGTTAACACTAGAACTTCAACGATATGGAGTTGAGGTTATTGCACTTGACAAGTATGAGAATGCTCCTGCAATGCAGGTTGCTCATAGATCTTATGTCGTATCGATGTTAGATGGCAAAAGATTAAGAGAGATCATCGAGAGTGAGAAGCCTGACTTTATCGTCCCTGAGGTTGAAGCTATAGCAACCTCTACTCTGATCGAATTAGAGAAAGAGGGATTCAAAGTTATCCCTACAGCTCAAGCGACCTATCTGACAATGAATAGAGAGGGTATAAGAACGTTGGCAGCTGAGGATCTAAAGGTACCTACTTCGCCTTATAAGTTTGCAGCTACATTCGAAGAGTTTAAAACCGCTATCGAAACTATCGGTATGCCTTGTGTTATTAAACCTATCATGAGCTCGTCAGGCCACGGTCAGAGCGTGGTCAAGACAAACTCTGACATAGAGCGTGCATGGAACTATGCCCAAGAAGGAGGTAGAGCTGGAGCCGGCAAGGTTATTGTAGAGGGCTTCGTAAACTTCGACTATGAGATAACACTTCTGACTGTTCAGCACTGCAATGGCACTTCTTTCTTGGAGCCTATAGGACATAGACAAGTTGATGGGGACTATCGCGAATCGTGGCAACCACAAGCTATGCCTAGTGCTGCTCTTGAAAAGGCTCAAAAGATAGCCAAGGATGTAACTGGAGCATTAGGTGGCTGGGGATTATTTGGTGTTGAGTTCTTCGTCAAGGGTGATGAGGTTATCTTTAGCGAAGTTTCTCCTCGACCTCATGACACAGGTATGGTAACGATGATATCACAAGATTTGTCGCAGTTTGCACTTCACGTTCGCGCTATTCTTGGTCTCCCAGTACCAAACATTGCTTTCCATGGTCCTTCAGCTTCACATGCTATTGTGGTTGATGGCTCTAGCAAGAGTGTTAAGTTTGGCAACCTGGCCGCTGCTCTTTCACAACCAGACACTCAGATTAGACTCTTTGGTAAGCCTGAGGTTAATGGACATAGACGTATGGCAGTTGCATTAGCCCGTGGCACCTCTACGGAAGAGGCTCGCGCTAAAGCGACAAAGGTAGCAGAGCTTATCACAATCACCCTATAAAATATTGAGCCTCTATGTCTAAAAACAGCCGAAAACGAAGAAGCACTCGCCAACTCATCTCCAAACACCTTGAGTATACAGGCAAGAAGAGTTCTCTGAATGATCTTCAACTAATTCAATACTCAAGAGAGGAGTTTAGCTCAAAGAAGTATGACTCCACACAGGATCTTCTCAATGACTGCAAGAGTGACCGTGTGAAATGGATACGAGTGCAAGGTTTGTCGGATGTAGAGGATATAGAGGATATAGGAAAAGCTTTTGGTCTTCACTATGTGGAGATGCAGGATATATTAATGCCTCACCACAGAGTGAAGATCTCAGAGCGTGACAACCTTATTCTAGCAATTGTAAACCAAGTCTCTATTGATAGCAACGAGGAGGTATCAATAGAGAGGATGGCTATCGGATTTGGTGAGAACTTTATCCTCACTTTACAAGAGGGCAACAACATCTATTTCGAAGATATAGTAAATGCCATAATAGACAATGAGGGTAACCTTAGGGATAGAAACTCTGATTATCTATTCTGTCTATTTATGAATATTCTATTGGATAGGCTAGGTGAAAGTTTGGGCACGATGGAGGAGAGTCTAAATGAAATGGAGCTAACACTGCTTGATACTCTTGACCCCGATGGAATAAAGAGTGAGATTCAGGGATACAGAAGGAGATACCAATCATTCAAAAAATCAATTATTCCACTAAAGGAG